>NZ_SDLF01000070.1:0-773 GCF_013096935.1 Brevibacillus sp. MCWH
GATCTGTTTCAAAAGATTTTTACTCGTATTCTCGAGGAGGCTTGCCATCATGGATTTGTAGATCCCTCGGTCCTGTATATTGATTCCACCCATGTAAAAGCCAGTGCGAACAAGAACAAATACATCAAACAACTTGTCCAAGAAGAGCGGAAGAAGTATCAGGAACTCCTTGAAGAAGAATTGAACCAGGATCGCGTAGAGCATGGAAAGAAGCCATTACCAAAAAAGACTGAAACAACATGGAAGGAGGTGAAACAAAGCAGTACCGATCCCGACAGCGGCTGGTTTGTCAAAAACGAAAAGGAGCAAACGTTTGCGTATTCGTTTCATGCAGCAAGCGACCAACATGGCTTTGTAGTCAGTGCCGTGGTGACGGCGGCTAACGTTCATGACAGTCAGGCCTTTTCGGATGTTTTCGAACAAGCCGTGGAACGTGTAGGAAAACCGGATGCCGTGGCAGTAGACGCCGGATATAAAACGCCTTACATTAGCAAGTGCCTGTTGGATGAAGGAATTCGCCCAGTGATGCCCTACACCCGTCCTCACACGAAGGAAGGGTTTTTTCGAAAGCATGAATACGTGTATGATGAATACTTTGATTGCTACATCTGTCCTGCCGGACAGGTTCTTACCTACGAAACCACTACTCGTGACGGCTACCGTATGTACCGTTCCGACCCAGGCGAATGCAACCATTGCCCATTCCGCCCCCTGTGTACAGAGAGCCGGGAGGCTGTGAAGCGAGTCAGTCGTCATATTTGGGCGGATTACCT
>NZ_SDLF01000071.1:0-766 GCF_013096935.1 Brevibacillus sp. MCWH
CCTTAGTACTATATCTACCTTTAGGATAAAAAATTCTACCCTTTTTTACCTATTCTTCAGTCAGTCCAAAATAAACAAGGGTTACATTTTTATTATTAGTAGGTAAATTGAAAATATTTAAGATAGACTCTTTTTTACTCCACAACATTTATTTTATTAAAAATTTGCTGAACTTTTCTATCAACTTTCTCTTTATCATAGTTTTTCAACAGTCCTTTTGCGACAAAGTAGAAATCTTTATGTTTAGCAAAGTCGTAAGGTTTTACTAAACTGCTATGTCTGTTAAAGTAAGTCTTTCCAGAAGATCTAAGAATAGTGTCTACAAACTGACTACAAAAGTACGCGTCTTCTCTCTCGCTTTCCATACCTAACGTGTGTTTAATTAGTCCTGTAAAATTATACTTTAATTCATCTTTTCTAATTAAAAAATAATGTAGCTTCTCTTTCATTAAGTCCAATTCCTTTTTTGTAACAAAAGTCACGTAAATGGAGTATGAAGCAGTATCTTTAACATCTTCAAATAAACCCGCATTAATATCTTCCTTAACGAAAGTTCCAATTAGAGGGTTGTTTTTAAACTTTCTACCAAAACTATACATGTTTCTCAGACTTGAATCGAAAGAAATACTTGCATGGCTGTAAGGATTACCTGTAAAATTTTTTATAATATTGGATAAAACTGTTCCTGTATGTGTTAGAACAACAAATACAGGGTAAATTCTTTTCCCATCACCTCCGTTACTAGACCCTTCTCTTAAATAAAAAA
>NZ_SDLF01000072.1:0-760 GCF_013096935.1 Brevibacillus sp. MCWH
GCTTGTTGTCCTGCAATTTTAGCAACTAACAGATCAATCTTTTTATTTTCCATATATTTTATCACACTCCTTTCTCTGAGATGAAAGAACCTAGTCTGTATGTGTCTAAAACAGAAGGAGATACTAACATGTCTACAGTAAATTCAAACGATTTAGAGATTTTAACACCGTTTACACCTTTTTCAAAATTTTTCTTTAGCATGTTTTTCGCAAACTCAAATTTTAACATTTGCTTGCGAATAAAACATACTAACACTTGAACTACAACATGTGGTTCGATAATGACTAAAACTACTAAAACTAATAAATTTACTAAGTATGCATAAAAATTACTTACTTGTCTCATGACAACGATTAAATTCACAATAGATTTACTATAATCGTTGTTAAAGTAATATAATAAAGTGTTTACAAAAGGGGTTTTGAAAGCAACCCCTTTTGATACATTGTCTAACCCATTTAAGTAATTAGTAACAGTTTCTTTCAAAGATTTAATAAATATTTTTTTCTGTTGTTCATTCATACCATACATCTTTTCTCCCACTTTATAGCCCAACTTTAACTCTACTAAACTCTCAGGACCGATAAAGTAAGTGAAGAAGATTTCAAAAGTTTTGTTTAAAGTTTTACCTTTACAAGCCAATTCAATACCTGCTACGAATAGGCTTGTTAAAACATAATGACCGAGATGAGTATTTTTGAAAACTTTCATTAATATGTTAGGAACAACGTGTACTAAGATAGAAATTAGCAATAACTT
>NZ_SDLF01000073.1:0-750 GCF_013096935.1 Brevibacillus sp. MCWH
GGGTACTTCGTTATCAATAGAGCACACAATGAGGAATATCTTGTAATCAGTACTCACCAAGAGTATGACGGAGACCGCACACTATCTATTGTAACTAACCTCATGAAGTGCGACCATCGACTGACTGTGACAGGTAACACAAGAATAGCTGACAGTAGAGGTAATTTAAAGTCAGTTTTTGGTGAGAAGTATAGAAATGTACCGTGTTATTTAGAGCATATCTCTAGCCAATTATTACAGTATCAGCCAGGTTTGAGTCCTGATACAGAGCATAGAATTTACACGACCGCTTTGAATGTGGAACTTACTGACCAAGTGGTTGTCAGTATGGGTGGCATGGAATTAGTTTTGAAGGTCACAGCATTAGACTACATGACATTCCAAGGTTTGTTAGTCATTGAGGTGGCTAAGGACATAAGGAAGTGATGTTATGGGTCGATACGTCAAGTTTAATCAGGAAGGTTATATTAGAGCACTCCAAAGAGCATTGTACTCCGCTATGGAGAAAGTGGAGAAGGAAGTGTTTAGCGCCATTATGAGAAACTTCGGCGCTCTACAGTTTAAGGAGTTAGATGCTAAGTACGTTGCTGATATGAGACGTGCTATTAGGTATACTACCACACGGACAGTCGAGTCCATTGTATCTCAATTTATAGCAGGGTATGAGCCAATACCTAACCAATCATTCCGTTTAGTTTATTACGAGTACGGAACAGGTACTAAAATGCGTCCTCCTGAAAGCTATAGTCC
>NZ_SDLF01000074.1:0-747 GCF_013096935.1 Brevibacillus sp. MCWH
GTTCAATATTTCATCAAATCTTTCTTTAAACTCTATAAGACCAATCCCTCTAAAAGGATTGGTCTTGTTTGTCTTGTCAACAATTAAACCGTCTCGATTTATTTCTTTGTTAAATTCAATAATCTCATGAAACTGTTTACCGATTACTGATTCTAACATTTTGTAGAAAATTGGGTGAATAATGTAATAACCGTGTAATTTAATCCACCCGAACATTTTTAAGTCAACGTCTCTAAACTTTACTTTTGTACCACAAACATGACAACGTTCCCCTTCGTATATTCTACCTTTCAACTCCTTACATTTACAACTATATCTTTCTGAGAAAGCTTCTTCATCTTCCCAATCCGTTGCAAATAAGGGTGAGTAAATCCCATACATTGTTTTTTCTTCTTTTTTAAATGGGTATTCTTTTATTTCAAACCCCTTTCCTGTTATAAAATCTTTTTCACACTCCTCATCCCAGTTTAGTCTTACAAGTCTTACTTCAACTTTTTCTTCCATAAGACCTACCCCCCGTTTTATTTTTCTAGTCCCTAACGAAGTCTAGTAATGATATATATTCATCATCGTCATCATCATCTTCTTCTTCATCTAAATAGTCTTCCGTTCTTATTTTAGAATCTTTTTCTAAATAGAAGTCTAGTAGTTGTATAACTTCTATTACTTCTCTCAAAAGTTCGTTCATGTCGTCTGACGATTTTACAGATCTTATTAATCTTTCTCTCACGACATCCAATACAACAA
>NZ_SDLF01000075.1:0-743 GCF_013096935.1 Brevibacillus sp. MCWH
TATTTACCGTTTACCCAACCATATGATTCCTTTTTATAAGAAATTTTTAACCAACCATTTTCTTCTCCTAGAATATCAACTTTTTCACCTTTTTTCAACGTACTTAAAATTTTACCGTCTTTACTAGGTGTTTCGCGCACATTTAATGATTCGCAATTTACAACTGTTTTCGTTTTTAAATCAATATAACTCTTTCCTACATATGCGTAACCATTATTAGAAAGAGAAATTTTATACCATCCATTTTCTTGTCCAACAATAGAAACTTTAGTACCCTTTTTAAGAGTTGTAATAACTTTATGGTCTACACTAGGACCTTGTCTAACATTTAAACTATCAGCATTTACTACACCTGTAGTTTTTACGTACTGGTTGGATTGCTGTTTAACTGGCTCTTTTACAGTCTCTGTGACAGGTTTTTTAACTTCCTTTGTTGATACTTTTAAATAGTCTAAAATTCCTAAAGCGATTGCTCGACCAATTTTGTCTAGTTTCTCGTCGCTATCTATTCTACTCTTATCTGAAGAATCAACAAAAGCTGGTTCTAAAATGATAGCAGGCATTTTAGCCCCACGTAATACAGCATAATAATCTAATCCGTTAGAACCTTTTCTAGAAAATACTGATTTAGGTCTTAAAGGAATCCCAGCGTTTTTATTTAACGAAGATACGACTTTTTCAGCGAGCTCTTTACTACCATCGTTTCTAATACTATGGATAGCTTCAGCACCTGTACCTCCACC
>NZ_SDLF01000076.1:0-739 GCF_013096935.1 Brevibacillus sp. MCWH
GTACAGCTCCCGGTGCTATTACTGAAGAAATTTCTTCATCAGGTCTGAACTCAGAATAAGGTTCATAACCTTCAGGAATAATTTCCCCAATAATTGATTTTAAAGCTGTAAAGAATGTAATTTTATCTCCGACACCCATAACATCTTTATACTTAATATATATCTCTATCAATACCCCTTCCCCAACTTCATGACCTTTAACTTTCCCATCTTTAGTTTCTACTTTTCCTACTGGTTCTGTGAATAAAATTCCAGCTTTAAATGAAGAATCATTCTTGTCATATTTTTCTAAAACTTTCTTCTTCTTGTTAATTTTTTCATAGTAGTCACTAACAATCTTTCTTAATGAAGGTGACAACTCATCTAAATCTACAGTAGAATATATTTTAATATCTTCAATAACTCCAGTATATTTTGATTTAACAGGAGTTTTTCCTAAAGAGCGAATCTCTTCTTTCAATTCATCCCCTACGGATTTTAGAAATTTATTTAAAGAATCATCTTCGAAAGAAGTTTCAAATCTAATTAAGTCATCTCCTACTTTTACTTCATCTCCGACTTTAACCATATAATCCACGTTTGCATTTTTTCCTAAAACAACAGGTTTTTGCATTACAATTTCTGAAGTCATATCAATACTTAATTTTTTTGTAATGAATGTTGAATCTTCATAAGTAGCATATCCACTCATACATGCAACTTTTTGTAATGAACCGATATTAAATCTGTTCCCATTAAG
>NZ_SDLF01000077.1:0-739 GCF_013096935.1 Brevibacillus sp. MCWH
TAATAGGAATTAAATCTATCTTCATAAATATCCTCCTCCTGCAATACTTTATCACAATGTATTACAATAAGAACGCTGTTATCGTCATTTTTTTCGACATTTACGATAAAGTAGTCTTTAAATTCATACATGTCGGTACCTACATTATCATTAAATATTTCACAATAGTTTTTAGGACTTTTATTATCACTAAATTTTACAATAATTTTAAGACAATTTCTTTCACATAAACATGTAATTCTTTTTATTTTATTAGTAACTTTATCTGGAAAATTTTTGGTTATAAAATAAAAATATTTGAATTTTTCATAATGGTTTCCTAAAACTTCTTGAAAAATTGAATAATCAGCCAACTCATTATGAGTTAGCTGATTAAATACTTCAATTACATTTTTACTCATTTTTTTGTTTACCCCTCTTTCTTTATTTCTTTGTATCAACAGGAAAAGGGGTTAAGGGAGAAGAATAGAGTTTCTAGCATTCTCCCTCGAACGTCTTCTCTCTTCTTCTTGACGTTCACGCTCAATTTCTTCCCTCTCCCTCTTCTTACGCTCTATACGTACATCTCTTAATAAAAGAGCCTCTTTGTAGGTCAATTCATACTTTATCGTATTTAAGTCTATTTGACCGTTATAAAGCTCTAGAAGTTCATCATAAAATGAATAAAATTGCTTTATTCTACGTTCGTACTCATCGCCTGCTGATACCGGTAAAAAAGGATGGACTCAATGTCAAACGG
>NZ_SDLF01000078.1:0-738 GCF_013096935.1 Brevibacillus sp. MCWH
AACAAGAGTGGTACAAACGAAAAATGGCCAGTGCGCCAACACTAGCCATCGCTCAATAAATAATCAACCGTTGCAATTATATTCTAGCATAAACGATTTGCGAAAGGAAGGGCAAGCGCATGCTTGCCGATTGGAGTACAAGCAACAGGTATCTCCCCAGCCTGCAAATGGGTGTGTCCCCCAGCCCATCAGCTTGTACTTCAATCGGTGCGTATGCACACTAGACCGAGCGAGAGCGGGCGACGATCCTGGAAAGGGGAGCCGCGCCAGAATACATGCATATGGTCATTGCGAAGACGTCTAGTCATTCATTCAGAAGGAGGAAGAGGTTATGCAAGATATGCTCTTTTTGCAAGAAGAGGATTTGTTACAAAAGGCATCGCGGTGCGTCGAGTACATACAAGAATCGCTTCAAAACCGCGACTATGAAACGGCGAAAATCGAAATGTCGGAGTTGCGCTTTTTATTAGATGAACTGCAAGTAATCGAACAAAAGAAATTACGTCGCGCACAGCTTTTTGAAGTTGTCGCTGACATGCGTAAGCGCGGCATTCAAATTGATTTTGTATCGCGGATGCTGGGGTGATGGTGTGACAAGAGAAGAGAAAAAGCAAATTCGTTTGCAAATCTTGCAATTGCTCGATAAGTGTGCAGGATGCGAAGAACGTCATAACGGTACACAAAGCGTATGCGTCATAAGTTGTCCGATCGGCAAGCAAATGCAACAGCTATCTGTGT
>NZ_SDLF01000079.1:0-716 GCF_013096935.1 Brevibacillus sp. MCWH
TGTAATAATAGCATTGCCGTAAATAGGAATTTCCTCTTTTCTAATACCTTCCATAAAGTTAGATTCTACAATTTCAAATTCATCAGTTGTAGGGTTGTATACAGGTCCTTTCATTACACTTATATTCTTATAGTTGTTACCGAATGAGCCCCTAGCTCCTGATTTATATAAATCTAATCCATGATCTCCTTCTAACTCTTTTTGAGCAATATCCAATAATTCTTTCTCTATTTTAGCTGCTGTAATAACATCACCTTTCTTAAGTTTTTCTCTATTTTCATTTAATAACTGATTTCTACGCTCTATTACCTTTTTATTAGGTTTCAATGTCCCCATTGTAAAAGAACCACTTATAACGGAGTGAAATTGCATTGCTAACCATTGCGTGCGGTTTAAATAGTTAACCACTACATCTACTGCTACCTTGTCATTAAGCAACGCTTTAGATATTTTATCTTCAATACTAGATAATGTACCAGAGTTGATAGGTTCATTAATATAACCCAGAACATCTACTAACTCCCTTTCTACAATAAGTTTATTATAAATAAAACGTCCTACAGTTGTAGTAATTTTTTCATTGTTGAAATATTCTCCTTTTTCTAAAATAAATGTATCATAAGTGTTAAATCTACTTTTTTTCACATTAATTTTACCATTCTTATCTTTTTGTACTTTATCACCAAATAACTCTAATAGTAATTCAAAAGTAATAT
>NZ_SDLF01000007.1:0-187301 GCF_013096935.1 Brevibacillus sp. MCWH
CCACTTTGCGAGGACTGAAAAAAGTGACAATGCAGGCGATGCTTGTCTTTGCTTGTATGAATTTAAAAAAACTGGCCAATTGGCTATGGAAGGCAGGCAAAGGGAGGCACAATGCCTTTCATTTTCGAATACATACAGGACAAAAACTCCCTCGACTGCCAATGGTAACGAGGGAGTTTGTCTGCAATCTGAAGCACCTAGCAACCGCTAGGTGCTGTTTTATTGTACAGGAATGTCCGCCAGACATGTTACTGAAAATGTCTGCAAATCTCCTTGACAGCGTCGTCAGCAACGACAACCTTGCCGTATTCCTCCAGGACGTAAACGGTAGTCGGCGTCGCTTCTCCGTATTCAGAGAGGATCGCAATCAGCTTCTGGTACTGCTCCTGATCCAAATCGAGCTCTCCCAGTACAAGGTAGTATTTGCCCTGGTAAAAATAAGCGGCTCCGCCATTGGTCAACATCGCGTTTATGCGATGAGCTGCTTCAACCAGATGCTCAAAGTCGCGGAAGGAATAGATGACGAGTTCACTCTCTTCCAGAGTGACTTCCAATTCATATACGTCATCGTCCTCGTACTCTTCCTCTTCCTTCTCAAGCATTGAGCCTGTTTTGCCGCGCGTTACGATTACGACCATTCCCTGTGCTGGCAAGGCAAACACTTCAACGGCGACAGGCCCGGACACTTCAAAGCCCAATTCGTGGTAGGCCTGTTCCATCATGTCGTTGAACAGTTCATGTACCTTTGGAATGTCACGCCACATGTCTTCTTTTTCAATTCCTCGCTCCGACAGATCGTCGAACGTTAGGAAGATCCGTATCTTGTCTTGACCAAGGCGTTCAACACGCATGACTGTCCCTCCTCGCCATCCAGTCGTATTACAAAGTATGAACCAGAGCCTGTAAGAGTTCTCCGCATTTCCGGCGGACACCCCTCGGCCATCCACCATTTTCACAATGTCGTGAAAAAAAGGGGACTGGCTCTATCATAACATAGTTGCGCGGAAGAATATAGCGCTCGGGTCCATTCGTGTGTGCTGAAGGGAGAAGCAACCGGGAATCCTGTCGACCGGACACGCAGAACGGTTGATTCTGTAAAGGTCTGTCAGATTCTGCGCTTTCCCGGGAAAGCCGTGGACAGGAACTGCTTCTGCGTGCTTTTCATCAATTCAATGATTTCCGTCTGCAGCGACCGCCTGCGCTGCATCCGAACCAACAGGATCAAGATTGCAGCTCCGCCGAAAATGAGCGTCGGCATGGGCATTTTGAGATACTGAATGTACCCGAGGAAACCTGCGTATACGCACAGCAGAGCGTTCAGACAGCCCTCGCCAAACACCCCTCGCCGGATGGCCTCGGCCGCATGGGTGCGGATCAGTCCACCCAACAGGACCGACCCCAGCACAAACAAGATGGCCGCCATTACCAGTTCGACCGGCTTGAACAGCAAAAAGGCAACCCAGTCCCCCAGCCGATCAGGGTGAAGCGGCGTGACGGGAAACAGCCGAATCGCACCGTTTCCGCACCACCATGCCAAAAGTCCCAGCAGCAAATCTCTCAGGTAGGTAATCATCTTGCCAATGTCCCTCCGTACTGCCCATGTTCGATCAAACAAAGCATACGGTGGACTGCGGTTGCTTGTGCCTGGTCACCAAATGAATACAAAATGCGATCCGTCCCGTGATATGCTATGTGATGCTTTCCTGCAGGCGCTTGTGAATCCAGATCGCGGCCTGCGCCCCATCTCCCATTGCGATCGCCACCTGCTGGGAATGGGGAATCACGTCGCCCACGGCCCATATATTCCGGTGGTCTGTTTCCTTGGTACGGGGATCGACCAGGACGTGCCCCTTTTCGTTGAAGCGGACGGCAAACGGACGCAGCAAGTCTGTGTTTACACGGGCGCCGGGAAACGCGAGAAAGGCCCGGCTGACTGACAACATGGCGCCGCCGGACAAGACGATGCCGGTAAGCATTCCGTTTTGGTGTGCAAGCCGTTCTACCCGCTCGTTGATCACGTCGATCGAGAGCGATCGGATTGTCTCGCCTTCCTGCGCTCCGAGCGGCGATCCGGCGTGGTTGATCACCGTCAGGCGGTCGGTGTAATAACGAAGCTGGACGGCCATTTTTGCCGCTTGCGGAGCAGCTCCGATGACCGCTGTCGCCTGACCGACCGTCTCGTACCCGTCACAATCGGGGCAGATGAAGATTGATTTTCCGAGACAGTCGACAAGCCCCGGTATGTCCGGAAACGGGTCGCTGATTCCTGCTGCCAGCACCACTGTACGTCCCTCGAGCCGGTAACCGGAGACGCGGAGACGGGCAAAAAAACGTCCCTCGTGTTCCGAGAGCTCTGACACCTCGTCAGAAAAAAAGCGAACGCCCAGACGGAGCGCATGGGTTCGTCCGGCATCGCGCAGCGCCTTTCCGCTGACGCCGTCGGGAAATCCGAGGATGTTGCGGTACGCTTTGGCCACCGTTGACCTGCCATGGTTGGCATCTACCACGGCGACGTTACGCAGGCATCGGGAAAGCTGAATGGCAGTCTGCAATCCTGCAATTCCCCCGCCAATGATAATCGTGTCAAAGACCATGCCATCGTCACCTGCCCGTCTCTCGGTTTTCCCTTAGCATGTCCGTTTGACTGCCGGCTCATCACGGCGACAGAGGAATCGACAATACGTCACCTGCTTTCAACTTGGCCTCCGGACTAATCCCATTGTATCTCGCAATCCGGGAGACCCCTCCGTTGTTTCCATAGTAGAGTCGGGACAGCATGAACAGCGTCTCCCCCTTTTGAACGACGTGGCGCTTTACCTTAGGCTTAGGCGCCGGCTTGGCGGCTTGGACTTTACCGGAAGACGAAGTATGCTCGAAGGAGGCAGGAGTGGTGGCGTTTGTCTGTTCTGTGGCAGGCTTTTCTGACGCCGTTCCCGCGACAGCATTCGCTTTTGTCTGCGCCGATTCATTAGGCAGCGATCCGCTGCTTGGGCTGTTCACGATGGCCGCTGCCTGTCCTCCCTCACCGCCACTGACAGCGGCCGAACCGACGGGGGGAGCAGACGGAGCCGAGCCGTCCGCTTGGGCGATAGCAGACGTCTGTCCGGCTGCGGCTTGCTCCGCTCGTGCTGTCTCATTACCTGGGGGATTCGACGACGTTTGATGGGCCTGGTACAGTTCTGCGGCCACCAGCACGAGAAACAGCGAGCCGAAAATGGCCAGGCCGGAACTGAGAACAGCTTTGTATGAGAGCCGCCCCCTTTTGTGGCGCAACCGCCGCGGAGGCAGTTCGTGCACGTCCGATTCCGGACTCACCCGGAACGTTTCCGGCATCCGTTTGCTTCTGCCCTTTGTCACTCCTGATTCCTCCTCTCGCTTGCACATCCGTATTGAATGTAGAGAGCCAGCAGCAAATCGATCGCCATGTGGGCCAGTATCGGTGTGACGAGCTGCCCGCCCGATTCAAACAGCCAGCCCAAAAGCCAGCTGGTGCCATAGACGCTTGCGACAAGCAGCGGCTTTTGCAGGTACCGGACGTGAACCAGGGTAAAGACCAGACTTGTCCATCCATTGCCGATCAGCGGCAGAAGCACACCGCGAAACAGCCATTCTTCCCCGATTCCGATCACTGCGCACAGCAAAGCGGTGGTCCCAAAAGGCAGACCGCGAAAAATTCGTTCATTAATGTCGCCGTCATCCTGCCATCGTCGCGGCAGATACCGGTCCATCAGGATGCTGGCCAGAACGACCGCAAGCGCGACGGCTCCTGCACGCGCCAGTTCCGGCAGGGTCGGCAGCGCAAACAGCAGCAGGGTACCTTTCCAACCGTGCACCCATAAGCTGCCGATTGCAGCCACCGCCAGCACGATGAACTGGGTCAGCCACAAATTGAGCCTCAGAGCGGCCGGATCGAATTCTTCCCATCGACGCTTCACGGCCCCTTCCCTCCCTTACGATTCGGCAGCAGCTGGGCCAATGCCTCCCGCAAATTCCAGATCGTTTCTCTCTGAGGAGGACGAGCCAAGTGCGTCTCCTCCAGATAGGGGGACAGCTCCAGGCCGCAGCGGGAGCAGCAAGCCAGCGAATAGGATTGGTCATCCTCACCAAAGTACCGGTTCAACTCGCGGCGCAAACAGCCGCTCCCCTCCAGCCAGCGCAGCATGTCCGACAGCTTTTGCCGCTTTTGCCGCCTGCTCCATTCCGTGGCCTGCCAAACCCGCTGCACGTGGTTTTGGAGCGCTTCACCGTCCGACGGCACATCGGACAAGGTGTAGTGGTACTGTTCGCGCGTGACCGCCACTTCCCTCAACAGGCCGCTCTGTTCAGCGTAAAAGAACAGCAGCCGGGCCATGTCTGCGTCGATCTCCGCCGCGGTGAGCACCTCTGCAGGCAGTGAACCCTCCCTGTTCAGCAGGCGAAGAAAGCGGGCCACCTCTTCTGCGGTCGGGTACTCGTTTTCCAGCATGTGCGCGTGAATGTGCAAATCATCCGCCACGTAATACAGCGCAGCATAACCGGGTGCCCCGTCCCTGCCGATCCGTCCGATTTCCTGGGCGTAGGCTTCCAGGCTGGCGGGAAAGTGGTAGTGGATCACGTAGCGGATGTCGGCCTTGTCGATTCCCATGCCAAATGCGTTGGTCGCCACGATCACTTCCAGCTCTCCGCGCAAAAACTGCGTCTGTACCAGCATCCGTTCCATGCTGTTCATGCCGCCGTGATATGCGTGAACCCGTTTTTTTCCGTCCAACTGGTAAGCGGCGACGAGCGTCTCCACAGCCTGCCGTGTGCTGCAGTAGACAATCCCCGGCCCGCGCAGGCGGTCCATCGCGGCCATCACCTGTTCTCGGCGCTCGGCTTCGCTGGCTGCGGCGATCACGTCGATCGCAATATTGGCTCGATTGAGCGGAAGCGCCACCACGTCCTCCGGTTCAATCTTCAACAAGCGGCATATCTCTTCTCTCACCGCTGTCGTGGCGGTGGCGGTTACAGCCAGTACCGGCGGACCGCCGAGCTTCTCTATCACGTCCGGCAGCCGCAGATAGTCCGTGCGGAAATCATGCCCCCACTGGGAGATGCAGTGGGCTTCGTCGACGGCGACCATCGAAACACCTGCGCTGCGCAGCGTCTCCTGCACGATCGGCTGCTGCAGCTTTTCCGGAGACACATAGAGCAGTTTGCAGGCGCCGCTTCTGATGTCGCGCATGATTTGCCGGGAATCTGCCGGGTCCAGGGTGCTGTTCAGGTAGGCAGCGGGAATTTTCCGCCTGGCGCGAAGCTGCTGCACCTGGTCCACCATCAAGGAAATCAACGGAGAGACCACGACGACCACTCCTGGCAAGAGAAGCGCGGGCAGTTGGTACGTCAGCGACTTTCCGCCGCCGGTCGCCAACAGGCCGAGCACGTTTTTTCCCTGCAGCAGGCGAGAAATAATCTCCTGCTGGCCGGGACGAAACGTTTCATAGCCAAAGTGACGGCGCAGCGCTTGGGTCAGCAGATCACCGTTTATCACGTCGTCGTCCCTCCCTTCCGCCGCGCCAGCGCCAAACGGATTTGCAGATAGGATACGTCTGGCCCCAGGTGGTCCTTCACGACGCGCAGCCGGTTCGTGCCCAACTGTTCACTAGCCTGCACGATCCTCTCCGCCAACGCGGGCGAGAGAAAGCGCGAACAGTCCCACTCCGGGCAGCGCAGGGCGATTTCCGCCAGGTGATCCTCCACCGTGCTGGGTTTGATTCTTCGTCTCTGGGCGATCTCCGCGACCGAGAAGCCTTGTCGCAGGAGCGCGTACGTCTGCTCGGCGCTATCGCTCAGCCGCCGTTCCCCGCTGCCGGACGGACCGGCTAGCTCGGCCAGCAGCGGAAACCGTCCGCTCTCGCTTCGCAGCGCATCCAACGCCCGCGCCAGCCCGTATCGAAATTGCAGCTGTATGTACGAAGGGGCTTCCCGCCTGTCCAGCGCCAGTTGGGTCAAGGTTTGCCCCGATTGGGCCGCACCGGAAAAGCGGGCGACGACCACTTCCTGGACAGAGGCGGGAAGCGGTTCCAGCAGGCGGTACAGCTCGTCCGCCAGATGTTCCTGCCAGCGTTCCCGCTGCTCCGGTCTTCCCAGACGCTGCTTCACCCACTGCTGCACCTGCTTGTCCTGTACGACAGGCTGAAAGGACAAGTCGTTTGCCAGCAGGTGGGAGACGGTCTGGACGAGCAGGTGCAGGCGGCGCCAAAAGAGGTCCAGCGGCTCAGCCACCTCGGTCCCGGCAAACGGCTGGAACCAGAATCCCAGCTGATACCTCTCCCGTCCGGCTGCGGCGCAGGTCTCCCCCGCTTCCGTCAGTTCATAGGACGGCTTGCGTCCTTCCCCCGGCGGGCTCACCAGGCGGATCAATCCCTGCTGCATGAGTGCGTCGACAATTTTCTCCCAATCCTCTTTCAAAAGGCGGGGAATCATCCGATAATACGGATAAAGGGCGAACAAATGCACATCCTGCAGCGTCTGGTTGGTCTTGCGGCCGCGCAGAATGTAATACAGCGCCTGGATGGTCCGTTCTCCCGCCAGCGGACGCAATCCGTTGAGGGTGACAGCCTGCATGAAATCATGCTCCAGTTCGGCTAAGGTAGGACTGCTCATGGGTACTCGATTTTTCACTCCCCACATACTACACACTTACTATCGTACAAAAGGATACTGGAGGATCGTATGAACAAACGTTTAACCAAATCTGAATTTCTCGTTGCGTACATGATCATCATAACACTTGCCTGCTTTGTTGGCGGATTTTTTTTCGGCGCCCGGTACATGAAAGCTGCGATGGAGGAACAGCAAGCGGCAGCTTCCCAGACAGAGAAGCAAATGCTGGAGCAGGAAAAGCTGCTGCGGGAACAAAAACTGTACAGTGAACAGGACTTTATCCGTTTTCATTACGCCGTGTACGCTCCGCTGCTGGAACTGAAGCAAGCCCACTTTGACAAGATGGCAGACTGGAGCCGCATGGACACACAGCAGCGGACCGATTCGCTCAACCAACTGGTGAAGGCAGCCAAAGAGACGATCAAGCAATTGGAGAAACCGGCGGCACTCAACACCGCTCCCCTGCTGAACCAGTCCCAAAGCATCTTCCTGGACAGCGTCCGGGCTTATTTGGATAGTATCGAGCAGTTGCTCTCCGATCAGAATAGTAATATACTCGAACCCGAGGAGATTGCCTCTCGCCTCACGTTGTCCCAGAACAGTTGGCTGAAGGGACAGGAACTGCTCTACCAGGCGCTGGCCTTGTGGGAGTCATCGTATGTCACCAAACAGCCAATGCCGAAAGAAAAGCCGAAGACACTCAGCATTGCCCAGTGGAAACAGTACCCGTTTCACTATCGCACATACCTGGCCGCAACCGCGCTGACCCATCACAAACAATGGACGGCGTACAATCCGGAAGATCTGACGGCGCGGCTGGACATGCTGATGTCGTCCAACGAATGGCAGAGCCTCGGACTTCAAGACGTGAATGCAGCCCTCCGGCTGTTAACGACCGCCGACATGGTGAAAGTTGGCGATTTCAAGCAGCTTCAGCTCAAACTGTACCCGGCCGTGAAGACGCCGGAACTTCCCATATTCCGATAGGGGTCTATTTTTAGATGTGATTCATTCTTGAAATCTTTTCATACAACGAATAAAATGAGTTATGACAGTGGACGTACCATCGGGTATGGGAGGTGAAACCACGATGACCACATGGGTAGACAAAGAAACCTGTATTGCTTGCGGTGCTTGTGGCGCTACTGCTCCTGACGTCTTCGATTACGATGACGAGGGTCTGGCTTACAACAAGCTGGATGACAACACAAACACCGCTGAAATCCCGGACATCCTGCAGGACGACGTTCGCGACGCTGCAGAAGGATGCCCGACCGATTCCATTAAGGTGGAAGAATAATTTACCCACAAACAAAAAAACCGCTCATGCCTCTCGAGACATGGGGGGTTTTTTCATTTCTTTCTTTTGCTGCCGGTTCCTGCTATAATGTGGACAGTCCGTACATAATCATCTTTTTGTGAGGAGGAGCAAAGATGTCTTTCGAAAACAAAGTCGTTGACGCGTTTATCGAAATCCCCGCGGGCAGCCAAAACAAATACGAGTATGACAAGGAAGCCGGCGTATTCCGCCTGGACCGCGTCCTCTACTCGCCGATGCACTATCCGACCGAATACGGATACCTGGACAAAACGCTGGCGCTGGACGGCGATCCGCTGGATATCCTCGTGCTGACCACGTTCCCGACCTTCCCGGGCTGCGTGATCAAATCCCGCGTAATCGGTGTGCTGATCATGTCTGACGACAAAGGGCAGGACGAAAAACTGCTCGGCGTTCCGGTGGACGATCCGCGCTTCGACCATGTGAAGTCCCTGGACGACGTGCCGCCGCATGTGCTGAAGGAGATCTCCCACTTCTTCGAGCGCTACAAAGACCTGGAGAACAAAACCACCAAGATCGAGGGTTGGGAAGGCCCCGAAAAGGCAGCAGCCCTGATCGACGAGTGCCTGGCTCGCTACGCCGCCAACAACTGATCGCGTGGAGCCGATCTTCGATGAGCCCTGTGTCTTGCACCGAGACACAGGGCTTTTGCATACATCAGCTCCCGCTGCACGGAAAATCCGAACATTCCAACTGGAAATTTTCCATTTTTTATAAAACCAATTGGATAACGTTCGGTTTTTAGCCCAAAAATACACCTTCCACCAGTGAAAACGCTACTATTTTACGAACAAAAAATCTAATTTATTAAGTAATGTTCTTTTTTTGCTTGACGTCTGCAAACCCTCGTGATATTGTAAATTACAAATCTGAAACAGCTTCAATACTTCAACAACGATGACGAAGAGATGCCTGGCACGGGAAACCCTCAGAGAGCCGATGGTCGCTGCGAATCGGTGGTTCCCACCAAGGATGAGCACTTCCGAGTTGTTGCGCTGAACCGATGTCCCGGGCATCCAGTAGGCGCGAACGGTTGATCCGTTATCTCACAGGTCTCGTACCTGGCAAGGTTCTTCTTTGCGAGAAGAAGAACGAATGAGGGTGGCACCGCGAAGCAAGCCTCTCGTCCCTCACTGTTCCGCGAACAGGAGCAGTGTGGGAACGGGAGGTTTTTTATATGCACTTGTCAAGGAGGAGAGAAATCCATGTTTGCAGACAAAATGATCCTGCGCATACCAGGACCTACCCCCATCCCCCCTCGCGTCCAGCAGGCGATGAACCAGCCGATGATCGGCCATCGGAGCGGACAGTTTTCCGAGCTGTTCGCCCGCACTGCCAAACGGTTGAAGCCGTACTTCGGCACGAGCCAGGACGTGTTCATCCTCGCTGGCAGCGGCACCAGCGCATTGGAGATGAGCGTGGTCAACACGCTGCAGCCGGGCGAAGAGGCGGTGATTCTGGTAAGCGGCGCGTTTGGCGAACGGTTTGCCAAAATCTGCGAACGCTACGGCGTCATTGCCCACCGCCTGGAAGTTCCCTGGGGAAAGGCGGTCACTCCGGATCTGCTTCAGGCGTTTCTGGCTGACAAGCCGCAGGTAAAAGCCGTATTCGCCACTTACTGCGAAACGTCGACCGGCGTGCTCAACCCGATTCGCGAACTGGCACAGGTGGTGCGCCAGCATTCGGACGCCCTGTTCATCGTGGATGCGGTAAGCTGTCTGGGCGCGGTCGCCTGCGAGATGGACGCCTGGGGCGTGGACATCGTCGTAACCGGTTCGCAAAAGGCGTTTATGCTTCCGACCGGATTGGCCTTCCTGGCCGCGAGCGAACGAGCCTGGCAGGTGATTGACCAGAAGAAGCCGCTGGCCTTTTACCTCGACTTGAAGGCCTACCGCAAAAGCCTGGCCGAAAACACGACGCCTTACACGCCGGCCGTGTCGCTGGTATTCGGTCTGGACGAAGTCTGCTCCATGCTGGAGGAAGAGGGACTGCCGGCCATCATCAAGCGGCATGAACTGATGCGCGACATGACCCGCGCCGCAATGCGCGCGCTGAACGTGCCGCTGATGGCCGAGGACGCCTACGCTTCGCCGACGGTCACCTCGTGCGATCCCCAAGGGGCATTCGACGCAGAGGAGCTGCGAAAAGTACTCCGCACCCGCCACAACGTTGTTATCGCCGGCGGCCAGCAGCACCTCAAGGGCAAGATTTTCCGCATCGGCCACATGGGCTACTGCGAACCGCTCGACGTGCTGCAGGTGATTGCCGCCCTCGAACTGTCGCTCCGTCAAATTGGTGCTCCCGTTGAGCTGGGAGCAGGTGTCAAAGCTGCACAGGAGGTGCTTTTTGCTCATGTATAAAATCCTGATTACCGACCCGCTTAGCGAACACGGCATTCAGCAACTGCTTGACGCCCCCGACGTGGAAGTGGTGCGTCAAACCAACCTCTCCCCCACCGATCTGCTTTCCGTAATCGGGGACTATGACGCCCTGCTCGTCCGCAGTCAGACGCAGGTGACCGCTGAGGTGCTGGCTGCCGGCAAGAAACTGAAAGTGGTCGGCCGCGCCGGCGTGGGCGTGGACAACATCGACATCAATGCGGCCACCGAAGCCGGGGTTGTCGTCATCAACGCTCCCGACGGCAACACGATCTCCACGGCGGAGCACTCCTTCGCCATGCTGATGGCCGTCGCTCGGAACATCCCGCAGGCACACAAAAAACTGACGGATGGAACCTGGGACCGAAAAAGCTTTCAGGGCGTAGAGCTGAACAACAAAGTGCTCGGCATCATCGGCCTGGGCCGGATCGGCACAGAGGTGGCCAAGCGAGCCAAGGCGTTCGGCATGACCGTGCTGGCCTACGATCCGTTCCTGACGGAAGAACGGGCGAAAAAGCTGGGCGTCACCCACGCCACGATCGACGACATCTGCCGGCAGGCTGACTTCATTACCGTCCATACTCCGCTGACGAAGGAGACGCGCCATATTATCAGCTCCCGCGAGTTTATGAAGATGAAAGACGGCGTTCGCATCATCAACTGTGCCCGCGGCGGCATTATCGACGAAAAGGCGCTGTATGAAGCCATCTTGACCGGGAAAGTGGCAGGGGCTGCCCTGGACGTGTTTGAAATAGAACCGCCGGTAGACAACCCGCTGATCGGCCTGCCGCAGGTCGTGGTCACTCCCCACCTGGGCGCCTCCACACAGGAAGCACAGGAGAACGTGGCGGTTGACGTATCGGCCGAAATTCTCAAGGTGCTGCGCGGCGAGCCGTTCAAAAACGCGGTCAACCTCCCGTCCATTCCGGCGCACGTGATGGAACGCCTGCAGCCGTACTTTACCCTCGGCGAAAAGCTGGGGAACTTCCTGGCACAGGTGACGGTCGGCTCGATTCAGGAAATCGCGATCACGTACAGCGGCGAACTGGCCGATGTGGACACGGCACCGCTGACAAGAACCGTGCTGAGAGGTGTACTCTCCTTCCGCCTGGGCGAAGAAGTGAACTACGTCAATGCGCCGCTTCTGGCCAAAGTGCGCGACATTACGGTCACGGAGAAAAAATCGGCGCACAATCGCGGTTTTACCAACCTGCTGACAGTCACGTTGAAGACCACACAGCAGACGCGCACCGTCGCCGGTACCCGCCTCAACGGTTACGGAGCGCGAATTGTCAAGATCGACGACTTTGCCATCGACGTGGCTCCGGAAGGGTACCTGCTGTACATCCACCACAACGACCGTCCCGGCGTCATCGGCCGCGTCGGATCGATTCTGGGCAACAACGACGTCAACATCGCCACCATGCAGGTAGGACGGCGTGACATTGGCGGCGACGCGATCATGATGCTCTCTGTCGACAAGCCGGTCTCCGCCGAACTGCTGGACAGCATGGGCGAGCTGCCGGAAGTCAAAAGCGTGACGCAGATCGAACTGTAGGCAGAAATGGTTGCCGCATGGTCTCCTGTACACGGCCTGGTCCTCATGCACCAGGCCGTTTCTTTACCTATTGAAATGCTACAGGTATAATAGTACAAGACTAGCGACTACATGAGAGGAGATCGATATGGCAAACCAGGCACTACTCGCCATCGGCATTTTTTTGGTAACGTACGCGTTTATTATCAGTGAAAAGCTTCACCGCACCATTGTCGCCATGGCCGGCGGCATCCTGATGGTCCTGTTTGGCATTGTCAACCAGGAGCAGGCAATCGAGCACATTGACTTCAACACGCTCGGTCTTTTGATCGGGATGATGATTCTCGTCGCAATTACCGCCAAGACGGGCGTCTTCAAGTACATGGCCATTCGCGCCGCGAAGTTGGCCAAGGGCAATCCCGTGCGCATTCTCGTCTACCTGAGTCTCGTCACGGCTGTGACCTCCGCTTTTCTCGACAACGTCACCACCGTGTTGTTGATCGTGCCGGTGACCTTCAGCATCGCCCGGCAGCTCCAGGTAAACCCGATGCCCTTTTTGATCAGCGAAATTATCTCGTCCAATGTGGGCGGCACGGCTACACTGATCGGGGATCCTCCCAACATCATGATTGGAAGCGCTGTCCCGGAATTGGACTTCATGTCGTTCCTGGTCAACCTGGCGCCTGTTGTCGTGATTATCATGGCCGCCACGATCGGCTGTTTTGTGCTGATCTACCGCAAGCAGCTCGTCACCTCGCCGGAACTGCAGGCCCAAATTATGAACCTGGACGAACGCGCCGAAATCACCGATGTCAAGCTGCTGAAAAAGTCGCTGGCCGTGCTGGCGTTGACGATCATCGGCTTCATACTGCACGGCGTGCTGCATCTGGAATCGGCAACCATCGCCCTGAGCGGGGCGTTCCTGCTGCTGCTGCTCACTGGTGAGCACTACCTGGAAGAGGCGCTAGGCCAGGTGGAGTGGACCACCATCTTTTTCTTTGTCGGCCTGTTCGTCCTCGTTTCCGGTCTGGTTCATACCGGCGTAATCGCCAAACTGGCAGAAGAGGCGATCAATCTGACCGGCGGCAATACGCTGCACACCTCCCTGCTGATTCTCTGGCTGAGCGCGATCGCATCCGCGTTTGTCGACAACATCCCGTTCGTTGCCACGATGATCCCGATGATCAAGGAAATGGGCACACTGGGCATCACCAATCTGGAACCGCTGTGGTGGAGCCTGGCCCTGGGCGCATGCCTGGGCGGCAACGGCACGCTGATCGGCGCCAGCGCCAACGTAATCGTGGCCGGGCTGGCTGCGAAGGAAGGTCATCACATCAGCTTTCTGGGTTTTCTGAAAGTGGCGTTTCCTCTGATGATCATGTCCATTATCCTGTCGCATGTGTACGTCTATCTTCGTTATTTTGTGCTGTAGGAAACAGACTGTATGGACAGGCAGTAAAAAAACGGCTCCCGCGGGAGCCGTTTTTGTATTGGAGAGATCAGTCTTCGCCTGTCCCCCATGCCGGGGCGGCGAAACCGGTTGATGCGCTATTCGAGGATGGAGAGAACTTCGCGGACATCGTTCAGAATATAATCCGCCTGTTCGTCTTCAAACTTGCGGCGGGCTTCCTGTCCGGTCAAACCGGTCATTGTAGCAGCAAAGCGGCAGCCGATGGCGCGGGCCGCCATAAGATCGGCGAGCGAATCGCCGACGATCAGCACCTCGTCGCCGTTGGCAATCGGCAGCGATTGGTCAAGCACTTCGCGATTGGGCGTGGACAGACCCAGCAGCCCTTTCAGATAGGAAAACGGATGCGGCTTGGACAGCGGCGCGCTGGCCGGAATCTCCTCTTCCGCTTCCAACACGTGGCTGGCGGTCACCACCCGTTCCGGATCAAAAAATTCCAGCACCTTCAGTTCGCTGAGCGGAACATGCGTCTCAATAGTAGGACGGCCCGTGCCGATGCCAAGCGTATATCCCTTGTCCTTTAACGTGCGAAACAGCTTTTGCAGTTCCTCCGGGCTGACGATCGGGATTTCGTCGGTCAAAAACCCCTTTTTCCCCGGCTGGTGTGTTTCTCGGCCGATGGACGCAGCCACACGTTCATCGCCCAGATACCATTCCTGGAACGTCTCCTGACACAGCCGCCACAAGTCGCTGTTACGCGAGAACGCATTGGTCACGACGCCGCAGCGCTCAAATGCAATCTGGTTCAGATAGAGCAGCATTTCCGCTTTCTGCGCGGAGCCTCGCGCAAAATCCTTGGTAAACTTGGCGTATTCAATGGAAAAGTCAGGGACGTACGCCTTTGCCCACTCCGACAGGCGGGCAAGCTGGGCGCGGTTCAGCTGGCCAGCCAGCAGATCGGTGGC
The DNA here is from genome assembly GCF_013096935.1 of Brevibacillus sp. MCWH. Classification (NCBI taxonomy): domain Bacteria; kingdom Bacillati; phylum Bacillota; class Bacilli; order Caryophanales; family Paenibacillaceae; genus Brevibacillus; species Brevibacillus sp. MCWH. The sequence continues at coordinate 14,252 of NZ_SDLF01000007.1, forward strand.
CTGCTGACCCAGTGCCGGTTTCAGAGCTTCGCACAGCCGGATCACCTGGTAGGCGAAGGTCAGGAACACCATATCCCAGTTGGAGTTGATGCCGCGCGACTTGATAAAGGAGAGCACTTCATCGTCGGCAAAGACCAGCTTGCGGACGCGCCGAATTTCCGCTTCATCCGGACTGGGCGTGAACGTATCCCCGGCTAGGCCGAGATAGCGCGGGCTGTGGAGCATTTCCCAGACAGTCAGGGCGGATGCATCAAAATAGCGCTCTTCACTCAACATGACACCATCGACGTCAAACAGTATCGTCTTGATCATTTCTCTCCACTCCTATTGTGCTATTTGTTCTTGGGTTTGTCCGGCAAAGCGATGGTAAAGGTCGTGCCTTCTCCTAGTTTGCTCTGCACGCTGATCGTTCCGCCGTGGGCTTCCACCAAATTTTTGGCGATGGCCAATCCCAGTCCGGTGCCGCCCGCCTTGCCCCGCGTCCGTGCCTTGTCTGCCTTGTAAAAGCGCTCAAATACGAACGGCAGATCTTCCTGCGGAATGCCGCTGCCCGTGTCACACACCTCGAGCAGAAGCGTTTTGTCTCCCCGAGCGCGAAGGGTCACCGTCCCCTCGTTGGGGGTGTGGCGCAGCGCATTGTCGATCAGGTTGGTCAACACCTGCTCCATCTTGTCGGGATCGACGAGTGCCGTCGTCTGCTTCGTGTCGATTTCGAGCAGGAGATGAATCTCGCGTTCCTTCGCCAAGTTGGAAAATTTCCGTTGAATGCGCTCCAGGTAGGGGCGCAGTTCGATTTGCTCCAGATTCAATTCGACGTGGCCGGCTTCCATCCTGGCGATGCTCAGGAGTTCGTTGACCAGCTTGGTCATGCGGACCGACTCGTCGTAAATGATCCGGGCCAATTCCTTGTGTTCCTCTGGCGAGGCGGCCATATCGTCGACGATCGCTTCACTGTACCCCTGCAGCATGGACAGCGGCGTGCGCAGTTCGTGTGACACGTTGGCCACAAAGTCGCTGCGCATCTTGTCCAGCTTTCGCTCCCGGGTCATGTCGCGCAACACGGCCACGGCCCCGCGAATCTGCTCCCGGTCGTTCAGCGGCACCATCACCAGCGACCAGATCCGTCCCTGAACGGGAAGATCCTCGGTTACCTCCCGGCCGCTCTGCACCACCTGCTGGTAAAAGGCAAACAGCGGAACCGGTTCATCCGGGTGCTCGTACTCCCAGTCGCGCAAAAAATGTTTGGCCGGCGGGTTGGCGACGGCGATCTTCCCTTGCTCGTCGATCATCACCACGCCGTCCACCATGCTGCGCAGGACGCTGGCCAACTGCTCCTTTTCCTTGGAAAGGGCATCCACCAGTTGGTTCAACCGGCTGGCCATGGTGTTGAACGAAGCTGCCAGCTCGCCAATCTCGTCCGTCGTCCGGATCGGGATTTCGGCATGAAAATCCCCTTCCGCGATCCGGTGTGCCGTCTCTTTCATCTGCCGCAGCGGAGAAGTGATGCGCGATGACAGGAAAAAGGCGAAAACCGTGGTCAAGATGAACCCGATGACGCCAACGACGAAAATCAGCTTGCGCACTTCCCGCACCGTATCGTCAAAATCTTCAATCGCCTGGTACATGACAATCGCGCCCCGCATGCCCGGAGAAAGCTCGATCGGAACGGCAACGGCCATAATCTGCATGCGCGCGTTCCGGTCTGTGGGATTGTTGGTAAAGAGGATGCGTCCCGGCGCGGGGTGTTTGCCGGCCAGTGCCTCGGACAGCTTCAGCTCTGGTGCGGCAAGAAGTTGTTCCACCGGGACCATTGGCTTTCCAATGCCTTCGCTTTTGCCCACAAGCTTGCCCATTTGATCGACCATCACCAGACCGGTACGGTGAATGGCGCCAAAACTGGAGGCGATGCCGAGCGCTGCCCGTTTGTCCGGATAGGCAGCCAGGCTTTCGGACAGGCCTTCTGCCAATTCCTGCAGGTTTTTCGTCTGCCGGTTAAAATAAAAGGAGTCAAACGACTGAACCAGCATCAGGCTAAACAGTGTCAGCACCAGGGCAAACAGTGCGATGATGGTCATCCACAGCTTGCCGACTACGCTTTTAAAGATGACGTCCACGTTACTTCGGCACCTCAAGCTTGTAGCCTACGCCCCAGACGGTGGCAATCATCTGCGCTGCAGCCGGTGAGACGCGGTTCAATTTTTCCCGCAGGCGTTTGATGTGCGTGTCGACGGTCCGCAGATCGCCGAAAAACTCGTAATGCCACACGTCTTTCAGGAGCTCCTCACGGGTAAAGACCTTGTCAGGCGACAGCGCCAGGTAATGGAGCAGCTCGTATTCCTTGGGCGTCAGGTTTACTTCCTGCCCGCTGGCGATCACCTTGTGAGCGTCGTGGTCAATCGTCAGATCAGGGAAAACGAGGACCGAGTGGCTGTTGAAGTTATCCGTCTTGAGGTATGCGGTAGCCGAAGAACGACGCAGAATCGCCTTGACGCGGTATACGACCTCACGCGGGCTGAACGGCTTAACGACGTAATCGTCCACCCCGGCCTCGAAGCCGTGCACGCGGTTGGTCTCTTCCCCTTTGGCGGTCAGCATGATGATCGGCGTCGCTTTGTGCTCGCGGATTTTTTGGCACACCTCAATCCCGTCCATGCCGGGCAGCATCAGGTCGAGCAAAATGATGTCGTAGTCGGTCGCCAGCGCCATCTCCAATGCCTGTTCCCCGTTGTCCGCTTCGTCGATGACAAACGCTTCTCGTTCCAGGTACATTTTCAGCAGACGGCGAATGCGTTCCTCATCATCCACCACTAGAATGCGTGCCGCTTTTTCCATACCATACACCCCTTGGGTCCATGTTTTCAATCAAAATGAATCAGATCGTCCCAAACGCTGGCGGACAGGCCAGCATTTTGCGGCGTCTGCCGGCACTACACCCCTGCGTAGGAATGCAGTCCGGCGATCACCAGGTTGACCACCACCAGCGTAATCAGGATGATGACAAACCCGATGACAGACATCCAGGCCGATTTGGCGCCGATCCAGCCGCGAGACAGGCGCAGGTGGAGATACGCGCTGTAAAACAGCCAGACGATCAGCGCCCACACCTCTTTCGGGTCCCAGCCCCAGAAGCGGCCCCACGCCTCTTCCGCCCAGATCATGGCGAAAATCAGCGCCCCCAGCGTAAACACGGGGTAGCCGATACTAATGGCGCGATAGCTGATCTCATCCAGCAGTTCCGGTTCAATGCTGTTCAACGACGGCTGTATGACGGCTCCCAGCCGTTTGCGGAAAATCAGCCGCAAGCCGCCGTACAGGACCAGCCCGGAGATGACGGACCAGATCATCGTGTTCAGCTTCCGGGCCGCATCTTTGCCTTCCATCCAGGCGGGCGCCTCGAACAGCGGCGTTATCGGACCTGCTTGGACTACCGTGGAACCGTTCGGCGCAACGATGGCCGGCAGGGTATACTCTATCTTCGTGTTGCCCGCCTGGTTCTGAGTGTTCTCCTGATTTTGGTTCAGCTCAAAGACGGTCTTGGCATCCATGCGGGCGAACGTGGAGTCCATCCCGATGAAGCCGACCAGCATCAGCACCACGGCCAGAACCGTTTCCAGCCAGCGGGTGCTCTTCGTCGCCCTGTCTTGCGGGACGGTCCGCACCAGGTACATCAGCCCGGCGGCAAAACCGACCGCCAAAATCCCCTCGCCCAGAGCAGCCGTGGTGACGTGAATGTGCAGCCAGTAGCTCTGCAGTGCCGGGATCAGCGGCGTAATCTCTTTGGGGAAGACGTACGAGTACGCCAGCATGATGACCCCGAGCGGCAGCACGAACATGCCAATCACGGTCAGCTTGTAGATGCGGTAGATGATCAGGTAGGCCAGGATGATACAGTAATCGAGAAACGCGATAAATTCGAACATGTTGCTGGTCGGGCTGTGGCCGCCGGCAATCCATCGCGTCACCACGTAGCCGGTTTGGGCGAGAAAACCGACCACCGCCAGCCAGTAGGCGGTCCGGCCATACTTCAATTCGTGCTGTTTCGGATCGCGTCCCGCCCAGTTTTTCCCCGTCATCGCGACGACGAATACAATCGACGAGAGCACGTACAGCACAAAGGCAATATCCAGTAGCCAATCACTCAGTTGAATGAGCTGCACGTCAATTTACCCTCCTTGGAGCCGCTTACGCTTTCGATCTGTCCTGCAGCGCGATTTGCAGCCCCGTCTGTTCAATTAGCATCTGCATCTCTCTGCGCAACCCGTACCAGTTTTTGTTGGTGTGGCCAGCCAGGAGCAGCCGCCCCTCATGAAACTGCACCCATATCCGGCGGTGCTGCCAGAAGAAGCCCATCACCACGCCGATCATGAAGATGATCGAACCGAAGTAGATCACGGGTACCGCCTTGTCGATGCGCACCATCAGACCCGAAATGTCGATCAGGTCCGGCATCTTGATCTCCAGTGTGTAACGGGAGTCCGCTTTCTGCGTGATGATCGTGCCGCTCACGTACACCAATTTTTCCCGCACGTTGTCTTTTTCCGAGATCACTTCCAATGCGAACATCGGATTTTTCGGCAGGTTGGTCTTTGTCGCCGGTTTGTTGTCTTCTCCCATGACAAAGTCGGGAAAGTAATCCAGTACGCGAACCTTGATCCCGTCGCCCACCTGCAGTTCCGGATTGGGCTCGTAGAGATCCAGCCTGATCGGACCGATCGCTTTGCCGCCAGCCTGCTTGTCGATCAGCTCAAAGTTGAGTGCGCCCAACTGCATCTCCTGCACACCCGACTGGACCAAAGACAGGTCTTCATGGATCAAGGGGTGGTTTACCAGGATCGATCCCCGCTTCACTTCGACCAGTTCCGGCTTGGCGCCGGGCAGATCGGCGTTCTTGTTCAGATAGAGAATCGCGTCCGTCTGGTACTTTTTCGGGATTACGCCCCCGTTCAGATCAAGCGCTTGCGGCATCTCCTCTTCTGACCAGTACTCGGTATGGTACGCCACGTTTTTTATGTAATACGGCGTATCCGGCACCGCCACGGTCTGCCCCTCACGCACCCAGACGAACTGGTCCAGGTAAAAGCCGGGGATATTCCGCATCAGGACGCCAATCAGGAAGATAATCAGCCCAATGTGGTTGACATAGGGACCCCAGCGGCTGAACCGGCCTTTTTCCGCCATCAGCGCATCGCCGTCGCGGAAAATGCGGTAGCCTTTTTTCCGCAGGGCTTCGGCTGCCTTATCGGCAAGCGCACCCGGCTCGGTCTCGGCGGGATGCTCCGCTTCGCCGTACAGTTTTTGCCCTTGCAGGAACGAAACGTGTTGGTTGACGCGCGGTTTGTTCAGCGCCTTGTAGAGCGGGATCACCCTGTCCAGGCTGCAGATGATCAGAGATGTGCCCAAGGCTACCAGCAGCGTGACAAACCACCACGACGAGTACATGTTGTGGAACCCCAACGCGTAGTAGATCTGCCCCAGCGTACCGTACGTCTCGCTGTAAAACCTGGCGACGTCATCCTCCGTCGGAACCGGTACGGGAATGTACTGCTGCTGCGGAAAGATCGTACCGATGGCGGAGGCGATCAAAATCACAAGGATAATGGCAATGGCGACCTTGACGGATGAGAAGAAATTCCACACCCGGTCAATCAGGCTTTTCGTATTGGTCTGCGATCGACGGGCCATCCCTTCGTAACGCATGTCGGGAAAGGCGACCCGTCCATTCTGTGCAGCCTCTCCGGTTTGTGCGGTCAACTCCTGTTCCAGCGGCCTGCCGCACGATTCACACAGCAGCGTGCCAACCGGATTGGCGTGTCCGCATTCACATTTTCGCTGATCCATGTTGCTCCTCTCTTACGGCAAGATTTTGGCCACTTTTTCGGCGATCATGTCCTCGTTTAACGGCCCCAAGAAAATTTCCTTGACTTCTCCGTCCGGATCGATGAAAAACGTCGACGGAATTTTATCAATGCGATACAGTTTGGTGATTTGCGACTCGCGGTCCATCAAGATCGGGAAAGTCACGCCAAACTGCTTCAGAAACGGTTCCACAGCGACCGGTGTTTCGCCGATGTTCACTCCCACAATCACCAGTCCCTTGTCCTTGTACGCTTCGTACTGCTTCTGCAGGGCGGGCATTTCCTGTTTACAAGGGCCGCACCACGTCCCCCAGAAATTGAGCACGACGCCTTTTCCCCTCAAATCAGACAAGGCGATGGACGGGCCGTTCAGCTGTTCCAGGCTGAAATTTGGAGCGTCTCTGCCTACTTTCACCGCGTTGGGGTCCTTTACAAAGCTGGAATAAACGGCGAAGACCAGTGCCGCCAGCAAAACGCCCAGAATCGCCACTCTGATGTATGTACGATTGCTCTTGTTCATGATTGTCCTAACTCCCATCTGTGCCTGTTGCCGGCCTGTTTGCTTCATTTATTTATTATAACGTTCCTTGATTTTCCGCCAGCGAACAAGATATGAACAGATTTTGAACGCTGATTCAGCGGCGGTGCGGCAAGTGCTTGCGGTCCCGGGTCAGGCCCCGTTTCAACCGCTCCACTTCCGACGTCGTCAGCGGCCGGTACTGTCCCGGCTCCAGTCCTTCCAGCGTGAGAAACCCCAACTTGACGCGCTCCAGACTCAACACCGGATGGCCGATCGCTTCACACATGCGGCGCACCTGGCGATTGCGCCCTTCGTGAATCGTCAGCTCCAGCAGCGCCCGATCACCGGCGGCCGACGTCTTCAGCAGCCTTGCCTGTGCGGGAGCCGTCATGCCGTCCTCCATCTTGATTCCCCGCTCCAGTCTGTCAACCTTTGCCGGGCTGGGCACTCCTCTTACCCAGGCGCGGTACACCTTATCAATCTCGTAGGAGGGGTGTGTCAGCATGTTGGCCAGTTCCCCGTCGTTCGTCAGCAGCAGCAGACCCGACGTGTCGTAGTCCAGCCGTCCCACTGGATAGACCCGTTCCTTTACACCTTTCAGCAGATCGGTGACGACGCGGCGGCCCTGCGGATCAGAGACACTGGTGATGACACCCGTCGGCTTGTACAGCAGCAGGTAGACGTGCTGTTCCAGTCGAATCGGACGTCCGTCGACGACGATCCGGTCCGTGTCGGGATCGACCCGCGTTCCCAATTCCCGCACCACTTTGCCGTTTACCTGCACCCGCCCCTGCACAATCAATTCTTCGCAGTGGCGGCGTGAGGCGACGCCGGCGTGCGCCAACACTTTTTGCAACCGTTCCATGGATGGTTCACCTCTACAACATCATACCCATTCTTACCAGTGTGGACAAGAACAACAAAAAACTTCCCTCGACCGGGAAGTTTTCCAACCAGCGCATCACGGTTCAGCCAAAGACGTAGGAGACGATCAACAGCGAAAAGATGACGCCCGCCAGATCTGACCACAGCCCAACCCGCAGGGCGTAGGCGGAATTGCGGATGCCGACCGCGCCAAAGTAGACGGTCAGCACGTACAGCGTGGTATCCGTGCTTCCCTGCATCGTGGCGGCCAGCCTGCCGATAAACGAATCGGGTCCGTACTGAGCAATCAGGTCAGTGGCCACCGCCAGCGACCCCGTGCCGGTAAGCGGGCGAAGCAGCGCGAGCGGGACGATCTCTTCCGGCACGTGCAGTACCTCGAGCAGCGGTTTCAGGACGGAGAGCAGCAGTTCCAGCGCTCCGGATTCACGGAACATCGTAACAGCCACCATCATCGCGATCAGATGGGGCAGGATGCGGATGGACGTGGTCAGCCCGCCTTTGGCTCCGTCGACAAACGTCTCGTACACGGGAATCCGCCTGTGCCAGCCGTACACCAGCACGAACGCGATCGTGACCGGAATGGCCCACAACGAAATCAGGGAAACCCATTGGTACATGCCGGCTTCCCTCCTTTATCTCAGCCTGCGGGTGTGACGGTATCGGTGCCAACGATCCAGCAGCAGGGCGACAGCCGTAGCGCCGAACGACGCCAGGAGCGTCGTGCCCACGATTTCGACCGGATTGGCCGAGCCATACTGCATGCGAATCGCAATCATCGTCGTGGGGATCAGGGTAATGCTGGCCGTGTTGATCGCCAACAGTGTGCACATGGCCGGGGTGGCGTGCTGTTTGTCGGGATTCAGTTTTTGCAATTCCTCCATCGCCTTCAGTCCCATCGGCGTGGCCGCATTGCCCAGCCCGAGCAGATTTGCGCTCATATTGGACAAGATGTAGGCCATGGCCGGATGTCCGTTGGGCACGTCGGGAAACAGCCGCTTGATCAGCGGCGCCATCAGCCGGGCGAGCACATCCAGCAGCCCCGCTTTCTCGGCGATGCGCATCAAGCCCATCCAGAAGGCCAGCACGCTTACCAGCCCGAACGCGACGGTCACCCCTGTTTTGGCTCCTTCAAATGCTGCCTGATTAACCGCATCCAGCCGTCCGTTGACGGCGGCCACGACGATGCTGACGACGATCAGGGCGAGCCAGATGACGTTAAGCACTCCACATCCCTCCCGCCATGATCTCCCAGACATGGTCCCAGAACGTCCGCGTCCGCCCGGGCGTCCAGGCCGGTGAGGTATCCTGCACGGTGAGCGGCACCCGGCCGATCAATCGGTCGCCGAGGTACACCTGCAAAAATCCGACGTGACTGCCGATCATGCGCTTCGTCACGGACGGCTGGAGCAGTTCCACTTTCGTGCGGATCTGTTCGGCTTCGCCGTTTTGCAGCGGGTAGGCAAACTCGTTGATCGTCACCAGACGCAGCGATGGATCTTCTGCTGCAACATTTGCCTGAATCGTTTGCCCCTTGGCCACGACTTTGCTCACGGCAAAGTGCTCAAACCCCCAGTCCAACAGCTTCATTGAGTCATTCCAGTCATCCGGCGCATTGAGCGTAATGGCCGCCAGCTGCCGACCGTCCCGCGTAGCGGAGGAAGCCAGACAGCGTTTGGCCAGCTTGGTGTAGCCGGTCTTCACTCCGTCCGCGCCGTTGTACAGATGCAGCAGCTTGTTTTTGTTCTGCAAGCGCCGGTCCCATTTCTCCCCTTCCCACGAAATGGTCTTTACCTTGGTCGAGACGATTTGGCGAAAGATCGGATTGCGCAGCGCGTAGGCGGAAAGCTTGGCCATATCCTCTGCGGTGGAATAGTGCATGTTGCTGTCGTCGAGACCGTGTGGATTGGTGAAGTTGGTGTGGGTCATGCCGATCAGCGCCGCCTTTTCATTCATCAGGTAGACAAAACCGGGCACTGATCCGCCGACGTGATGGGCCACGGCCACGGCAGCGTCGTTGCCGGAGCGGAGCATCAGCCCGTACAGCAATTCTTCCAGCGTCAGCTTTTCGCCCTGCTTGAGGTAGATGGAGGAGCCTTCCACTCCGACCGCTTCCTTCGGCACGGTCACGACGTCCGAAAGCCGGCCCGACTCGATTGCCACAATCGCCGTCATGGTTTTGGTCAGGCTGGCAATCCGCATTTTTTTCGTTCCGTTTTTGGAGTACAGGATGCGCCCGCTGGCCACATCAATCAGGGCGGCCGCTTCCGCGGAGACGTCGGGGAACCCGTTTGCGGCCTCCACCTGCTGCTGCATGAAAAATATCTGCCAAAAAAGAAAAACGACGAGCACGCCGCACAGTTTTTTCCGTACCTTCATAACGTCCTCCCCAACGAATGTAGTACCGGCAGTTTGTACCAGTATATGGGGACGAGTCGTTTGGTAGTACCGAAACTGTCCGATGGCGACTAGCTAGTCGTTTGTCGTCTCTTCCGCTTTTCCGAACAGGGCGGACGCCTCCATCCGGGCTTCCTCGATGTTCAGGTTGACAGGCGGCTCAGGCAGATCACTCAATTCCCGCAGCCCGAAATGTTCCAAAAACTCCTTGGTCGTGGCGTAGAGGATCGGCCGCCCCACGCCTTCCGCCCGGCCCGCTTCACGGATCAGCTGTTTGGAGAGCAGCGTGTTCAGCGCCTTTTCGCACTTCACGCCGCGTATCTCCTCGATTTCCGAGCGGGTGATAGGCTGCTTGTACGCGATGATTGCCAGCGTCTCCAGCGCCGCCTGGGACAATGTGGACTGGCTCGGCGACGAGGCCAGCCGTTCAAAATAGGGGGCGTGTTCCGGCAGGGTGGTCAGTTGGTAGGCGCGGGCCACCTCCACGATCTGAATGCCGCGTCCCGCCCGGCGAAAATCTGCTTTCATGTCCTCGATCAAATCGACGATGGTATCTTCCGGCACTTCGACAATCTCGCTGATTTGCTTGGCGTCAATGCCCTCGTCGCCCGAGATGAACAGCAAGCCCTCGATGACGCCCTTCAGCTTGTCATAGTCCATCAGCTTGGGCTCCTTTCTCCGTATTCTCGCAGATCATGATGTCGTGAAACAGCTTGTGCTGCACGCAGGTAACGTGTTTGGCCTTCATCAGCTCCAACAGGGCGAGAAACGTGGTGACGATCTCCGTACGCGACGCCCCTGGTGAAAAAAGCTGAAAAAAGCGGATCATGCCGCCGCCCACCCGCAAAAGCTGCCGGATGTCCTGCATTCTGTCCTTGATGGAAATTTCATCACGCGACACCTTGGCAATCGGGTCTTTCTCCTTGACCCGTTTCACCAGCTTTTCCAGTGCGCTCAGCAGGTCGTACAGGGTGACGTCATTGATCGTCTGCTCCTCTTCGCGGACGTAGGGAGACAAGTCTTCCGCCGGACGCGTAAACACCTGGTTGCGCCCTGTCTCCATCTCGCGGAGCTGATCGGCCAACAGCTTGTACCGTTTGTACTCCAGCAGCCGCTGCACCAGCTCTTCCCGCGGGTCTGCCTCTTCCACGTCCATGTCCAACAGCGGTTGAAACACGTGCTCTTCCTTGCGCGGCAGCAGCATTTTGCTTTTGATCGACAACAGTGTGGCCGCCATCACGACGAATTCGCTGGCCACATCCAGCTGAAGCTGCTGCATCGTGTCGATCGTCGCCAGATACTGTTCGGTAATCTCCGCAATCGGGATATCGTAGATGTCTACCTCCGCCTTTTCGATCAGGTGCAGGAGCAGGTCGAGCGGGCCTTCAAAGGAATCTAGTTTGATGCTGTATGACACAAGTAACTCCCTCGTTTCCCACTGGCTAGAACAGCGATAAGATGGCGGTAGCCGCATCTGCCACCAACGAGATGGTCATGCTCAGCGGCGTATTGAGAATCAGGCCCCGCAGCGCCGGCAGGAAGATGAGCAGCAGCAGAAGCCACGGTCCGTATACCTCCAGTTTGTAAAAGAATCCGTCCCAGCGGCGCGGCGATAGAAACCGGACGATTTTGGAGCCGTCCAGGGGATGAATCGGCAGCAGGTTGAACACGAACAGCGCACAGTTGATGAGCACGCAGTTAAACAGCGTTTCATGAATGGCGATAGCAGCCTTTTCGTGCATGCCCATCAACATGTACGACTTCATCACCCAGCCGTAGATCGTCATGAAGAAAACAGCCAGCACGAGGTTGATCAGCGGGCCGGCCGCCGACACGTAGACGATCCCCAGCCGTTTGTTGCCGCGGAATTGCAGTGGATTGATCGGCACGGGCTTGGCCCAGCCAAACGGTCCGAACAAAATCAAAATCAGCCCGAATGGGTCAATGTGGGGAATCGGATTGAGCGTCAGACGCCCTTCCCGCTTGGCCGTGTCATCCCCCAGCTTCCAGGCCACGTAGGCGTGCGCCCACTCGTGCAGCGTAAAGGCGATGACGAACGCAATCAAGCGAAACGGCACCGTTTCCCACTCAAAATGAAACAGATCCGAAAAGTCCATTCCGTTCTCCTCCGAAAAAATCGCTATCTTCTAGCATACCAGCAGACTGGGAGGGATACAACCCCGAGTGCATGGGAGAACGGGGCTCTATCGACAAGCAGCACAAAATCCCCTCCGGCAGACCGGCTTCGCCCTGTACGCACCTGGGCGTTTCCCGCAGTCCACCGCGAGGGGATTTGATGAATGCAACGGATATGCTCCCTTGCCGCTATTCAGCGAACACTTCCACTTTTTCCATTCTGTCGCCTTGCTTGATCGCATCCACGTGCTCCATGCCTTTCGTCACGCGGCCGAAAACGGTATGAACGCCGTCCAGGTGGGGGAAGGAGTCGTAGCAGATGAAGAACTGGCTTCCGCCCGTATCCTTGCCCGCGTGCGCCATCGACAGGGAGCCGCGCAGATGCTTGTGCGGATTGCCTTCGGTCTCGCACTTGATGGTGTAGCCCGGACCGCCGGTTCCTGTGCCGTACGGGCATCCGCCCTGCGCCACGAATCCGGGGATGACGCGGTGGAACGTCAGGCCGTTGTAGAATCCCGAATTTGCCAGTTTTTCAAAATTGGCCACTGTTCCCGGCGCTTCCTGATCGAACAGTTCCAGCTCGATCTGGTTGCCGTTTTCCATGGTGATCAACGCTTTTTTCATTCTATTGCCTCCAGACGTGGGAAGAGTCATAACGCCCCCATTTTACCACGCTGCACTTCCCTCGTCCAATCTCTTCCGCTGCTGTCTTAGCGCAGCACTTCAGCACATGTGGGAAGCAGGTCGTGACGGATCAGATCGGCGAAGCTCTCCCGCTTCACCACCAGCTGCGCTTCGCCGTCCTTGACAAAGACGACCGCAGGGCGCGGAATCCGGTTGTAGTTGTTGGCCATGGCGTAGCCGTAAGCGCCAGTGCTGGTGACAGCCAGGATGTCGCCCGCTTGTGCCGGCGGCAGTGTAACATCCCAGATCAGCATGTCCCCCGTCTCGCAGCATTTGCCCGCAATCGAGACCTGTTCCGTCGCCGGTTCGTTCATGCGGTTGGCGACAGCCGCCTCGTATTGGGCCTGGTACAGCGCCGGCCGCAGGTTGTCGGTCATCCCGCCGTCCACGGCCAGGTATTTGCGCACGTCAGGAATCTCCTTGCGAGAGCCGATGCGATACAACGTGGTGCCTGCCTCTCCGACAATGCTGCGGCCCGGTTCGATCCACAGCTCCGGCAGCGGGATGTCACGGGCAGTCAGTTCCTGCCGCACGGCTGTCGTGATTGCTTTGACGTACTCCTCTGGCGGAAGCGGCGTGTCCCCCTCCACATAGCGGATGCCGAAGCCGCCGCCAACGTTCAGCACTTGCGGAAGATAGCCAAACCGCTCTTTTGCTTCCAGAAGCAGTTCTGCCAGTCGCTCAACGGCGATGATAAAGCCGTCCGTCTCGAAGATTTGTGAGCCGATATGGCTGTGTACGCCGAGCAGGTTCAGCCAGTCGCTTTCGTGGGCCTGCTTGATCGCGTCCAATGCCTGCCCGCTCTTGACATCAAACCCGAATTTGGAATCCTGCTGGCCGGTGGAAATGTATTCGTGCGTATGCGCCTCTACACCGGGCGTCACGCGCAGGAGCACCGCCACCTTCTCATTTCGCTCCTCGCCCAACTGCCGGAGGATGTCCAGCTCGTAAAAATTGTCGACGACGAAACAGCCGATGCCGGCATCCAACGCCATCGTAATCTCTTCCAATGATTTATTGTTGCCGTGGAAGTGAATCCGCTCGGCGGGAAACCCGGCCTGCAGGGCGGTGTACAATTCGCCGCCGGAGACGACGTCGAGCGACAGTCCTTCCTCCTCCACCAGCTTGCACATGGCCATGGTGCAAAACGCCTTGCTTGCGTAGGCGACCTGAAAACGGAACCCGGACTGGCGGAACGCCTCCATGTACGCCCGGCATTTGCTGCGAATCAGCGCTTCATCGTACACGTACAATGGCGTCCCGTACCGGACAGCCAGCTCCGTGACGTCACAGCCACCTATTTCCAAATGTCCCCGTTCGTTTACTCGACTGGTCCCGTGCAAAAACATCCCCAAATCCTCTCCAATCTCCTGCTGCATACCGTGCGGTTGCGTTGTGTCTTTATACATAAAGGCAACTGAGCGCAATTGGCCAGTTGCCGTAACCACCTAGCATCCGAGGCTTACCATTCAATTTACTACAATAAAGTGCGTTTGACAATGGGTTAGGGCTTAATTGTCAGAAAATTCCCCGGCAGTCTACTGCCGTGACGAGTCGGAGGAACGGACAATGCTCGGCCGCTTGTTTTTCATCGGCACGGCCATGCGGATCACCACGTCCTTCATCGCCTTGTAGTTGAACGGAATAAACGGCCAGAGGTACGGGGTATCCAGCGAGCGGGTGGCGGCCAATCCCACCAGTACGACGGTCAGCCCAATCATCAGTCCGGCCGTGGAAAAGAAGCCGACCATCAGAATGAGGAAGAGGCGGACAAGCCGATTGGCCTGCGCCAGTTCATAACTGGGGGTGGCAAACATGCCGACGGCGGCCACCGCCAGGTAGAGGATCACTTCAGGCGCGAACAGCCCCACCTTGATCGCTACTTCCCCCACCAGAATCGCCGCCAGCAAGCCCATCGCGATTGACAGCGGCTGCGGCGTGTGAATCGCCGCCATCCGCATCAGATCGAGTCCCAATTCCGCCAGGACAAACTGCCCCAAGAGCGGAATTTCCGCCTTTTTCTTAATGCCGATATAAGCAAGCTGATCCGGTATCATCGAAGGGTGCATCGCCAGCAGCAGCCAGACTGGCAGCAGAAAGACAGAGGCGAAGATTCCAAAAAAGCGCACCCAGCGCAGATAGGCACCGACGACAGGGGTCTGGCGATACTCCTCGGCGTGCTGGACGTGATGAAAATAGGTGGCGGGCGTGATCATGACGCTCGGCGACGTGTCCACGTAGATCAGTACGTGTCCCTCCAGCAGATGAACCGCCGCCACGTCCGGCCGCTCCGTATAGCGGACGAGGGGAAACGGGTTCAGCGTTTTGCCGATGATGAATTCCTCCACGGTTTTTTCCGCCATCGGAATACCGTCAATCTGGATATTTTGCAGACGCTGTCTCAGCTTCTGGATCAATCCCTCGTTGGCCACATCCTTCAGGTAGGCGAGAGCCACGTCGGTTTTGGTCCGCTCCCCAATCTGCATGATTTCAAAACGCAGCCGTTCGTCCCGAATCCGCCGCCGCGTCAGAGCGGTGTTGGTCACCAGCGTTTCCGTAAACCCGTCGTGGGCGCCGCGAACGATTCGCTCCGTATCCGGCTCTTCCGGCTGACGCGTGGGCAGTTCCTTGGCGTCCATAATGATCGCTTCCGTCGACCGGTCGATGATAATTCCCACCTGGCCCACGAGGAGCTTGTCCAAAAACTCGTCGGTGGTGGACACTTTGGTCAGCTGAAAAAACGGGATGTACTTGTGGTACAAATGTTCGAGTACGTTGGACTGCATGTCCCGCTCCCGCAAATCGTTCAGGTCGCGCATTACCTGAACGACGATGTCGGAACTGGCAAAGCCGTTTATGTAGTACAGCAGGAGACGCGTGCCGCCCACGGTAAACTCGTGCACACCCACATCAAAACTGACCCCCACCCCCAGCTTTTCATTCAGATACTCCTTGTTCTCGTCCACGAATTCCGAGATGGGGCGCCGTTTCGTCGCGACTTTCTGTGCCATGGGAACCGCTCCTTTCCAGTATCCATTTCACCGCTCTCAATGTGACCGGGCACCCCTTGTGCAGGTGATCCCTGCCCTGCATCTTGCCGATGTCCCCGATGCCGATGATGTTGGGCACCTGCAGCTCGTTGAGGACGTCAACCGTATCTCCGTAGATGCGGTTTTCCAGCGAGTCATCGGGAAAACCATTCTTGTCCACTGCCTCGTCTACAATCCGCTCCCGGTTGTCCACCGAGACCTTCACTGACGCCCCCCTCACCCCTTTGGTGTTGGAGGCGACGGCGATGGCGCCCAGGACTTCTATATCGGGATGCCCGACCACGTATTCGAGTGCCCGTTCGCCCTGGCCACGTCCGACGTCGCCGTTGTCGTCAAACATGACCAGCACCGGATCGGAGGCAGCCGTTTTGATCAGTTCCACGATCTGCTTGCCGGACAGAGGCGTGGGATTTCCCGCTGACAGGGAAATGGCGCGGCCGCCGATCTGACGTGCTACGGCCTCTACCGCTTTTTGCGCGACGTGATCACCGTCGGTCACCAGAATGACTTTTCGCCGTTGTCCGCGCATGAGGATCACCGTCCCGCTGCATCGGTATTTCAGCCTTTGGGTTTGAAGACAAGTGATGCCAAAAAGCCAAACGCGATCGCCGCAGAAATCCCGGCGCTGGTAACCTCGAATATACCGGTGATGACGCCGATCAGTCCGTGTTGTTCCGCTTCGCTGATCGCTCCGTGATACAGCGCATGGCCAAAGCTGGTGATCGGCACAGTGGCTCCGGCGCCGGCAAAGTCGATCAGCTTGTCGTACACGCCGATGAAGTCCAGAACGACACCGGAGACGACCAGCGTGCTCATGACATGGGCGGGAGTCAGTTTGGCGACGTCCATGAGCAGTTGGCCCACGACGCAGATCAATCCGCCCACCACGAATGCGATGAGGTATTCCATTACGCTTCTCCTCCTTCCAACGCCACGGCGTGGGCGATGCACGGGATGGAATTGCCCTGCTGGTAGCTGACCGGGCTTAACAACGCGCCGGTGGCACACACCAGCACTTTTTTCAGCAGCCCTTTGTTCAGCTGGTCGACGATGTAGCCGTAGGTGACCACGGCACTGCTGGCACAGCCGCTGCCGCCCGCGAACACCTCCTGTTCGGGTGAGTACACCATTAAGCCGCAGTCGTTGTATACGCCTTCCATGTCATACCCTTCCCGCTGCATCCATTCCTTGACGATTGGATACCCGACCGATGCCAGGTCACCCGTGACGATCAAATCGTAATCGCGCGGAGTTCGGCCGGTGTCGGTGAAATGAGTCTGCAAGGTAGAGACGGCAGCGGGCGCCATCGCCGACCCCATGTCAAACGGGTCCTTCACTCCCATGTCCACCACTTTGCCGATGGTCGCATAGGTAATACGCGGCCCGTTTCCGCCGATACCGACCAGTCCCGCCCCCGCTCCCGTCACGGTCCACTGGGCAGACGGAGGCTTTTGTCCGCCGTACTCGGTCGGATAGCGGTATTGACGCTCGGCTGTCGCGTTGTGGCTGCTGCAGGCGGCAATCGCCCGGTTGACGTAGCCGGCGTTCACCAGCGCTGCCGCGTTCGCCAGAGTGAGCATGGAGGTGGAACAAGCGCCGTACATGCCCATGAGCGGGATGACCAGCTGCTCTGCCGTGAAGTTGGTCGTAATGTTTTGGTTTAAAAGGTCACCGGCGATGATCACGTCGACATCCTGTTCGGTCAGCCCCGCCTTGTCCAGAGCAAGCTGCACCGCATCCTCCATCAATTGACGCTCTGCATCCTCCCAGCAATCCTGGCCGGCATACATGTCGTCGTATACCTTGTCAAAATAGGTCCCTAGCGGCCCTTCCCCTTCCTTGGGGCCGACCGCAGTCGCCGAAGACACAAGCCGCACGTCCCTGGTGAACTGCCAGGTTTGCCGGCTAACCCGGAATTCCCCTGCTTGGCTGCCCACGATACGTCCCCCCTTACGTGAACATCTTCCAGAGTGTCTTCAAGATGCCCGCGACAAAGGCGGCCACCACGCCAAACACGATGACGGAACCGGCCAGCTTGAACATGTTGCCGCCGACCCCCAGCACATATCCCTCGCTGCGATGCTCAATCGCGGCAGAGGCGATCGAATTGGCAAACCCGGTTACCGGCACTGCAGAGCCGGCTCCCGCATACTGGCCGATGTTGTCGTAGATGCCCAGGCCGGTCAGCAGCACGGACAAAAAAATCAGGGTGGCCACGGTCGGATTGCTTGCTGTTTTTTCGGTAAATCCGAAAAAGCTGATATACATGTTCTGCAAGATTTGTCCCAAGAGGCAGATCGTCCCGCCTACCCAAAAGGCGCGCAGCGAATTGAGCAGGACGTTTCGCTTTGGCTGGTATTTGGCCGCCTGTTGCTGATACAGTTGCTTCGTCATGGGCATCGAATTGGACGTTTTCGTCTTGGTCCCCACCTTGATCACTCCTTATTGATTCATAAGTGCAGTGCTGCCACTCCTGACCGCATGCATATGGCATATCCATATGATTCCAATTACGATTCACTTCTATGAATGGATGTGTTTTCCATCATAGTGCGCGATTACAAGTGAAACAGCCACTGCAGCAGTGAACCGCCAATCTTTCCGAACACCATCGCCATCAGCAGGACAATCAGCTTATCGTCCACGTTCAGCCTTTTCGCCAAGATCGGAAACACGTTCAGCACCTCGGTCAATCCCGCCGCCAGCATGCCCACGAACACGCCGGCGATGATGCCGTACAGGGAAGTGATCACCAGCGGCAGACGCGCCACCCATTGAAAAAAGTCAGCCAAGGTAAAAAATAGGGCACCGGCCACGAGCGCCCATTCCAGCGCCTGAATGTAGCGCTTGGCATTGGTCAGCTGCGCCAGCCGCGGAATGATGTCCAGCACGGTGATAAAGGCGACGAATCCGCTGCCGACGGCCACTCCCCCTCCCAGTCCGATCAGCACCAGCAGCAGATAGTGCCAGACGTTCATGTCTTGGTCCGCTCGTTTTCCTTGTTTTCGTGCTGGATGTAATACTGATCCAGGCTTTGCTGATACATGAACAACTCCACTTCCAGCGGACTGGGCTCTTCTGTAATCCGTTTTTTAAACAAATGATTAAAAAACAGGATCATCCCCAGTCCGATTCCGATCGAATAGGGGATTTGCAGCCACAGCGGCTGCTCGCTCGCCTGCCCGGTGATCAGGTAGTGGATCCGCTGATGAACCTGCAGCATGCTCACGTCCGTATGAAAGTTCATGATCGCCAGACCCGACCCGACAAACAGCAGCAGCCATACTGCGGCTACCAGCACCAGCTTGGGCCGTTTCCGCGGGTTGAGCACTTCCACGATGATTTGCGCCGCTCCCTGAATCTCCAGCGGGGTTTCCGGGTAGGCGGTCCGGATCTTGCGAATCACCTGCATGATGTCGATGATGATCAGATCGCCGTCTTCCGGCTGCACGCGATAGACAGGCATTCTCGCTAATGCCTTCTCCCGTTCCCCGTCCCAGTAGAGCTGGCAGATGTCTCCCAGGGTGATCACCGCCTGCGGTTTGACAGACAGCCGTTTTCGCAGTCGCAGATACAAAGGTTCTTGCACGTCCACCCCTCCTTTGTGCCCTGCCGATCTTTCGCTAGTATGCGCCGTTTGCCGGTCCTATCATGCAGTTGCAGCCTCACACTTTATCGCGCATAAAAAAAGACCAGACGAGCTTACTGCTCAATCTGGTCCCTGATTGTTTGCAAGATGCGCTTCTCCAGCCGCGACACCTGCACTTGCGAGATGCCCAGCCGCTCTGCCACTTCCGATTGGGTCTGATCCTTGTAGTAGCGCAGATAGACGATCAGCTGCTCCCGCTCGTTCAGCCGGCTGATAGCGTCCTTCAGCGCAATTTTTTCAAACCATCGGTTGACGCCTTCATCGGCAATCTGGTCAATCAGCGTAATCGGATCACCGTCGTTTTCAAACACCGTCTCGTGAATCGACGACGGCGCCCTGCTCGCTTCCTGAGCCAGCACCACCTCTTCCGGCGTAATGCCCACAGCCTCCGCCACTTCCGAAATGGTCGGCGCCCGGCCGTACGTTTTATACAGCTCGTCTTTTGCCCGCCGCACCTTGTTGGCCGTCTCCTTGAGAGAGCGGCTCACCTTGACCGTCCCGTCGTCGCGCAAAAACCGCTGAATTTCCCCGATGATCATCGGCACGGCGTAGGTGGAAAATTTGACGTCGTACGCCAGGTCAAACTTGTCCACGGCCTTCAGCAAGCCGATGCATCCAATCTGGAACAGGTCGTCCGCCTCGTAGCCGCGGTTGATAAAGCGCTGGACGACCGACCACACCAGCCGGATGTTGCTGTTGACGAGCAGCTCGCGGGCTTCAGCATCTCCCTTCTGGCTCTTGGCAATCAATTCCTTCACTTGATCATTGGTCAGAAAAGGCTGACTGGCATTTTTGATATCGGCACCCATTGGCACTACCCCTAATTTTGCAAGGCTTTGGCACACGAAAGGCGTTTGGTCAGGCGAACGGTGGTTCCTTTTCCGACGGCGGTCACCACCTCCAGTGTGTCCATGAAATTTTCCATGATCGTAAAGCCCATTCCGGAGCGTTCCAGTTCCGGCTTGCTGGTGTAGAGCGGCTGCATGGCCAGATCGACGTCCTCGATGCCTTTGCCCTGGTCTTCTACCAGCAGATCGACCAGGCCGTCTTCGATGCTGACAGAGATGCGGACCACGCCTTCAGCGTTTTCCTCGTACCCGTGAATGATCGCGTTGGTAACAGCCTCGGACACAACCGTTTTGATCTCTTCCAACTCTTCGACCGTCACATCCCATTGCGAGATGAACGATGCGACGGCCACACGGGCAAACGCTTCGTTTTGGCTCAGGGCAGCAAACGAGACCGTCATGAAATTGCGCGTGGTCATCTTACGCCACCCCCAGTACATGCAGCGCTTCCGCTTCGCTTTCGCGGAACTTGATCACCTTGAACAGGCCTGACATCTCAAAAATCCGGTAGATGGTCGGATTGATCGAACATACGACCATTTCGCCGGAGCGGGCAGATATTTGCTTGTAACGGCCGAGAATGACTCCGATGCCAGAGCTGTCCATGAACGCCAAATCGGCCAGACTGAGTACGATGTGGCGTATATGCGTATTGCGCAGAATCCCATCCACCGTGCTGCGCAACTCTTCCGCCGTGTGGTGATCCAGTTCTCCCTGCAAACGGACGACCAGCACGTCCTGCTTGGTCTCCGTGGCGATGCGTAGACTCATGGCTGACACACTCTCCTTCATCCCGTAGTTCTCTCTCTTTTCTGTCCGGCGTGTTCCATTTCCTGCCATGCGACAAAAGAACAAAAAAATCGAGCAGCCGAAGGTCACATTCGTGGCAACTCGATTCTTTTCGCGATCGTGCTGACAGTTCAATAGCCAATCAAGACGTGTTTTGTGGTTCGCTTGAGAATCTCCCACATGCCTGCCTTCTCTATCGATTGCTCCGGATAGAGATCAATACGGCTTACTTCTTTGCCTTCCTTGTTTCGGATGAAGATGTGACCGACAACCTGGTCTTTGCTGATGGGCGCATTTACCGTCTGATTCAGGACGACCTCCCTGGTGTAGTGATCAGGCGATTCGCCCCGCTTCATCAGCAGACTGACCGCTTGCGGTGTAATGACATTGACCTGCGGCAGTTTTCCCTTGTCCACGGTGATCGGCTGCACCACTTCTCCCTTTTTATAGACCGGCTGCACCTGGAAGTGGGTAAACGCGTAGGTGAACAGCGTGGCCACTTCCGCATTGCGCGTCTTGGTATCGGGTTCTCCCATCACGACGGCGATCACCCGCATGTTGTTGCGCTTGGCAGTTGCCGTCAGACAGTATTTCGCTTCGCTGGTGTAACCTGTCTTCAGCCCGTCCACCCCTTCGTAAAACCGGACGAGGCGGTTGGTGTTGACCAGCCAGAACGGATTGTCCGTGTCTTTTCGCAAATAGTCCTGATAGGTCCCGGTATATTTGGTAATCAGTTCGTGTTTTAACAGCTCGCGGGACATAATCGCAATGTCCATCGCCGAGGAGTAATGATTGGGGGCCGGCAGACCGTTGGAATTCACAAAATGGGTATTCTTCATGCCGAGCTGCTTGGCCCGCTCGTTCATCCGGGCCACGAATGCCTCTTCTGTGCCGGCCAGATGCTCGGCCATGGCGACAGAGGCGTCATTGCCGGACGCGATTGCGATACCCTTGATCATGTCTTCGACGGTCATTTCTTCTCCGGGCTGCAAAAAGATTTGTGAGCCCCCCATCGACGCCGCCCGTTCGCTGGTGCGAACCTTGTCGGTCAGCTTGATCTCGCCTCGATCCAGCGCTTCCATGATCAGCAGCAGCGTCATCACTTTGGTGATGCTGGCCGGAGGCAGTTTTTCATGCGCGTTTTTCTCGAACAGAACGGTGCCCGTATCCGCTTCCATCAAGATGGCGGACGTCGCGTGCGGCGCGAAATTCATCTCCTTTTGATCGGGGGCGGGTTTTTCATTGGCTGCCGCCGCCATTGGAGAAAAGAAAGCAACACATGTGATGAGCACAGACAGACCCAGATTCAGCGTCCTTTTCATAGCATTCCCTTCCCTCCATTCATGGTTTTATTCTGACCAATCAAACAGGAAAATATTCACATGGAAGGCAACAGCGGTTTTCCGAGAGCGAAACGCTTCACACGGGACAGGCAGCTCCCACCACTACCTTTCCCATTTTTGCTAAAGAAAAGCCCCCTTCGCCCGGGCGAAAGGGGACCGCATTCAGATCACAAACTTGCGAACGTTGTCGGACAATTCATCCGCCAGTGATTTCAGTTGTTCCACATTTTGACTGATCCGCGCAATGGCGTTCAGCTGTTCGTCGACCGTTTCCACGACGCCGCCA
This sequence comes from Brevibacillus sp. MCWH, assembly GCF_013096935.1. Taxonomy (NCBI): domain Bacteria; kingdom Bacillati; phylum Bacillota; class Bacilli; order Caryophanales; family Paenibacillaceae; genus Brevibacillus; species Brevibacillus sp. MCWH. The sequence continues at coordinate 36,691 of NZ_SDLF01000007.1, forward strand.
AGCGACTGATTGATCTCATCTGACATGGCGGAGAGCCGGTGCATCGAGCTGGTAACCACCTGGTTGCCGGCGGCCATCTCTTCTGACGCGGCCGACATCGCTTCGCTCTGTTCCGCCGCCGATTGAATGTCGGCGACGATGTGCTGGAAGGCAACACCCACTGACTCTACGGACTGAAGTCCATTGTTGACCATCGCGACGATCTCGTCCATATGGCTGCTCATCCCCATCGCGTCGTTGTTGATTGAATGGGCAATGGAGGCGATGTGTTCAGAGAAGGCACTGCTCTCTTCCGCCAGCTTGCGGACTTCGCTGGCGACGACGGCAAAACCGCGTCCCGCTTCGCCGGCGCGGGCAGCCTCGATTGTCGCATTGAGCGCCAGCAGGTTGGTCTGCGCGGCGATGTTTCTGATCATCTCCACGATGCTGGTAATCTGGCGGGCCCGGTCTCGTAGGCCATGCATCTGACGGGCCGTCTGCTCCACTTCACCGGTCGCGTGCCGGACGGTGGAGATGACATTTTCCACCAGTTCCAATCCGTCCGAAGCCCGCTCGAAGGTGCGTGTCGTGGCCAGCGTCGTCGATTCCGCCGCTACTGCCACTTGTTCCACCCCTTGCGAAATCTCCGACACGGTACGGACGGCAGCCGCCACTTCACCCGTTTGCAGGGCGACCCGCTCGGAAATGGTGGAGACGTTGTCCGTGATCAGCTGAATCGCCCCTTTGTTTTGCTGGGCGAAGGCCGACAACTCGTCGGCGGCGTCGTTCAAACGGGCGGCTTGTCCCTGCACGAGCGAGATCAGCGTGCGCAGTTCCGCCACCATTTCGTTCATTTTTCGGCCCACCATGGCCAGTTCGTCGCTGCCTTTGACCTCGATCTCCACGTCAAACCGGCCGGAACCGATGCGCTCCATGTCCTTGGCGATCGCGTACAGCGACCTGCGGATGCGCTTGGCGAACCACCAGATCAGCATGGACGACAGGGCAATGGCAGGCAGGCTGATGAGGGCGAAGTAAAGCCCCATACCGTTTACGTCTCCGTACACCTCGTCGATGCCCGTAGTCAGGACGACACTCCAGCCGATCGACGGGATAGGCGCCAGTGCCGCAAAGGAGTCCAGCCCGTCTGCTTCATACAACAAGCTGCTGCTTTGCTTTTGTCCTGCCAACTCGAGCATCTCCTCGTAGTCGCCGTTTTCGGCAAGGGAAAGCTTTCCGTTTTGCCCGGGGTCGCGGTGAGCAATGACCAGCCCGTCCGGCCGGACCACAAACGCATACCCGTTCTGCATGAACGGAATCGCCTCTACCTTGTTGATGATCGGCTCAATCGTAAAGCCGACTACCAGCACGCGAGAGGTATCCTTGTTTTTCTCGCCGACCGGTGTGGCGATGTAGAGATAGCTTCTGTCACCGCCCAGCACGATCTCTTCATCCGAGACGACTGGGGCCTCTGTCGACACGACCTGTTGAACGAACTTCTTCTGCCTGAAATCCGTCTCAACCCGCCCCGTTAGCGAGTACAGCGCTTTTCCGCTGGCCGTATCCACCAGGTAGATTTTCGCAATCTCCTTGTGGCTTTGCCGCAGCAGTTGGAACTGCTCCTTAATCAGCGGCTCCATCTCCGTCATCATCACGCGCTTAGACGCCGTCTCCCGTGCAGAGTCCATCATTTCCACGATCCAGTCCTCCATGCTGGCGGCATGCTGTTCCGCCAGCATTTTCGCCTGGGTGGACGTGATCCCGATCAGCGTCGACTTGGACAGGGACAGCGCTATAAATTGAAGAGAACCGATAATGACCAAAACAAGAACAATGCCAAACGCAATCATTTTGGTGGCAAGCGAACCCTGGAGCTGTCCCTTGAACGACTCCAGCACCCGGGGCGTATTCCGCAGCCAACTCGGCAATGTTTCCTTGCGCACTCCTCGCAGACGCATGTCCCGAAAATGCGGCAGTCGCAGTTTTTTCATGAGCCAACAGCCCCCTTTTTTCCAATCAGAAGCTCCATAATATGCCAGGCCGGCAGCAATGAAAAAAGCCTCTGCGAACAGATATCAGGTGAAGATACCCAGTCGTTTCGCAGAGGCCACATGTACCGTGTTGTCAAGAAAGGAAGGATTCCCAATCGGATTGATCGGGAATGCCTGTCCTTGCGTTTCTAGTTGTATAAATGGCAGGCCGCGAAATGGCCCGGTTCCACCTCTTTCCACACCGGCTCGGCAGCGGCGCATTCCGGCATCGCCTTCGGGCAGCGGGTGCGGAAATGGCAGCCGCTCGGCGGATTCATCGGGCTGGGCACGTCGCCCTGCAGGACGATGCGCTCCCGTTTCCGCTCCACTTCCGGGTCCGGAATCGGGATGGCCGAAAGCAGTGCCTGGGTGTAGGGATGGAGCGGTTTTTCATAGAGCTTCTCACTCTCGGCCAGCTCCACCATTTTGCCAAGGTACATGACGGCGACGCGATCGGAAATGTACTTCACCATCGACAGGTCGTGGGCGATGAACATGTAGGTCAGGCCCATCTTTTCCTGCAGCTGCTGCAGCAGGTTGACCACCTGCGCCTGTACCGACACGTCCAGCGCGGAGATCGGCTCGTCGCAAACAATAAACTTCGGCTCGACCGCCAATGCGCGGGCGATCCCGATCCGCTGGCGCTGACCGCCGGAGAATTCGTGTGGGAAGCGGTTCATGTGTTCCGGGTTCAGGCTGACCAGCGACAACAGCTCTTGAATTCGTTCCTTGCGCTTCTGGCCGGTCGCCAGGCCGTGAATGTCAAGCGCCTCGCCGATGATGTCGCCCACCGTCATCCGCGGGTTGAGCGACGCGTACGGGTCCTGGAAAATCATCTGCATCTTGCGGCGCATTGCTTTCATTTCCTGATGGTTCAGTTTCATCACATCTTGACCTTCAAACAGGACTTCGCCTGCAGTAGGCTCGTACAATCGAAGAATGGTACGGCCCGCCGTGGATTTGCCGCAGCCAGACTCCCCTACCACGCCAAGCGTTTCGCCGCGCTTGATCTCAAAGGTCAGATCGTTTACGGCTTTCAGGGTATTGTCACCGATCTTGAAAAATTTCTTCAGATTGCGTACTTCAATGAGTGTATCGCGTTTCTCCACTGGTTACCCCTCCTCTTACGATCCTGCGCGGTTCTGCGCCAGCGGGTGCTGCAGCCAGCAGGCGGCGCGTTGTGTCGAGCTGATATCTTTCAATTCAGGATCGTACTCCTGGCAGACGCGCATGGCTGATTCGCAGCGGGCAGTAAATCCGCAGCCGACAGGAGGACGAAGCAGGTCCGGCGGAGTGCCGAAAATCGGCGTAAGCGGCTCGTCGCGATTCAGGTCCAGGCGCGGAACGGAGCGCAGCAGCCCTTTGGTGTACGGATGCTGCGGATTGTAGAAGATGTCGTCGACCGTTCCCGTTTCGATCACCTTTCCAGCGTACATGACGATGACGCGGTCGCACATTTCCGCCACGACACCCAGGTCGTGCGTGATCAGGATGATCGACGTGCCTGTCTTTTTCTGCAGTTCTTTCATCAGGTCCAAAATCTGCGCCTGAATCGTCACGTCCAGCGCGGTGGTCGGCTCATCCGCAATCAACAGCTTGGGCGAGCAGGCGAGCGCAATGGCAATCATGGCACGCTGCCGCATCCCGCCGGAAAATTCGTGCGGATACTGGTCGACGCGTTTTTCCGGCTGCGGGATGCCGACCATGTTCAAGAGTTCGATGGCACGCGCACGGGCATCGGCACGCGTCATCTTTTGATGCTTGATCAACCCTTCCATGATCTGGTTGCCCACAGTCAGTGTCGGGTTCAGCGAGGTCATCGGGTCCTGGAAGATCATCCCGATATCCTTGCCGCGAATCGCTTCCATCTCTTTGTTTGACTTATTGACGATGTTCTCGCCGTTGAAGATGATTTCCCCTTTTTTGATTTCACCCGGCGGCATCGGAATCAGCTTCATCAGGGTTTGTGCCGTCACGGACTTGCCGCAGCCGGACTCCCCTACAATCGCGACTGCTTCTCCCTTGTTGACGTAAAAGTTCACGCCGCGTACCGCTTTTACTTCCCCCGCGTACGTGTGGAAGGAGACATGCAGGTCTTTTACTTCAAGAATGCGTTCCATTGTGATGATCCCTCCTATTTGCGCAAGCGTGGGTCTACGGCGTCGCGCAGACCGTCACCGAACAGGTTGAATGCCAGCATTGTTATGGAGATGAAGAGAGCCGGGAACATCAGCCGCCAGGGGTAGTATCTCATGGCCGACAAGCCTTCGGACGACATTGTGCCCCACGATGCGACCGGAGCAGAAACGCCCAATCCAATGAAGGAAAGGAACGACTCCGCAAAGATCGCGTTCGGTACGGTCAGACTCAACGTTACAATGATCGGCCCCAGCGCGTTGGGGATCAGGTGTTTGAAAATCAGACGGCTGTTATCCGCACCAAGGGAGCGAGCTGCCAGGACAAACTCTTGCGCCTTCAATTGGATAATTTGGCCGCGGACAATCCGCGCCATCCCGATCCAACCGGTAATGGTCAGAGCGATGATGATGGTGCCAACCCCCTGCTCCATCACCACCATGAGCAAAATCACCACGAGCAGGTATGGAATTGCGTACAAAATATCGGCAATACGCATCATGATTTCATCCACTTTGCCCCCGTAGAAACCGGCGATACCGCCCCAGATCATCCCGATAATCAAGTCGATGATGGCTGCAGCAAACCCTACTTCCAGCGAGATGCGTGCGCCGTACCAGACGCGGACGAAAACGTCACGGCCCAAGTCATCCGTCCCAAACCAGTGCTCAGCCGACGGCGGCTGGTTCTTGCCTGTAAGTTCAGTCGTCCTGTAGTCATGGGAACTGAAAATCGGGATAAAAATGGCACAGGCGACCAGGATCAGGATAAAGATCAGGGAGGCCATGGCCACCTTGTTCATTTTCAGCCGGCGCCAGACGTCAGCCCAGAAAGAGAGGCTGGGACGCTTGATTTCCTCCGCCTGGCGAAAATCGACGGATATGGGCTCGAAATGCTCTTTCGTCAGTTGCATGAAACATTACTCCCTTCCTGTGTCACTCAGTTTGATCCTCGGGTCAATCAGAGTGTACGCGATGTCTACCAGCAAAACCGCCGTGACGAGGATAATCGAGTAGAACACTGTCGTTCCCATGATGACCGTGTAGTCGCGGTTCGTGATGGACATGACAAACTCGCGTCCCAGTCCGGGCACCCCGAAAATGCGCTCGATGACAAACGCACCCGTCAAAATGTTGGCAACAAGCGGACCCAGGTAAGTAATGACAGGCAGGAGAGCGTTGCGAATCGCGTGCTTGACGGTAATCGTAACCGTGTTGAGGCCTTTGGCTTTTGCCGTCTTGATGTAGTCCTGACTCATCACTTCCAGCATATTGGAGCGGGTGAGGCGTGCGATAAACGCCATCGGCATGGCAGCCAACGCAAGAGAAGGCAGAATCGTATACTCAAATCCTTCCCACTTCGCAATGGGAAACCAGCCCATTTTCATTGCAAAGAAGTATTGTAAAAATGAAGCAAGAATAAAGCTGGGAACAGACAATCCGAGCACAGCGAGAACCATGGCAGTATAGTCCTGCCATTTGTTGTGCTTCAACGCCGCAATGACACCCAGCGTGATGCCTCCAAAGATGGCAATCAGCAGGGCTTGCGCACCCAGATGGGCAGATACGGGGAACCCGCGGTTAATGATTTCATTTACCGTGGAGGACTTTTCGGCAAATGACGGCCCCAAATCCCATTTGAGGATGCCTATCAGATAATCGAGATACTGCTCATGCAGCGGCAGATTCAGCTTGTATTTGGCCTCCAGCGCGGCGCGAATTTCGTCCGGAACGTTTTTTTCGGACGTAAACGGACCACCCGGAACCGCTTTCATGATGAAGAAGGTGGCCGTTATGATCAGGAATAGCGAGAGCAGCATAAAAAAGATACGCTTGCCAAGATAACGGATCAAAAAACTTACCCCCTTATGCATTGAATGATGGTGTTGTTGCTTTCACGACCCATCTTTGCACTGCGTTCCCACGGAAAGCAGTGCAAAAATCGGCTGTGCAAATAACCCTTGTGGCAGATCTCTTGCTCTTATTCTCTCTCTATCGGCGTACTGCCGTCTGTCTCTTGCAACCAGTCCGCAAAAGATAAGGTATATGGGGTTCCATATACCTTATCCCTGCAGAACCGGGGGCCGTTGGCGTGCGCTCAAACGGCGGGGAACTCACGATTACTCAATGTACGCCCATTTCCAGTCGACGCCGCCCAGACCGTCGATGACGACGCCATGGACATCGTCGTCCTTCACCCAGGAGAGGGTGTAGAAATAGATCGGCATGATGGGCATTTCGTCCATCAGGATCGCTTCCGCTTCGGCGAGGGTCTTCATGCGCTGTTCTCCCGATTCCTTCGCGGAGCGGTTCAGCAGCTCCTTGAACTTCGGATGTTCCCAACGGGTGTCGTTGTTGCCGCCATCCTTATCCTTGTACAGTTCCAGGAAGTTGATCGGGTCGTTGAAGTCACCCAGCCAACCCATGCGGCCGACCTGATAATTCCCCTCGTGGAGGTCTTCCAGGTACACCTTCCACTCTTTGTTTTCCAGTTTCACGTCTACGCCGAGATTCTTCTTCCACTGGTCCTGAATCGCCTGAGCGATCTTTTGATGGCCCTCATGCGTGTTGTAGGAGAGTGTGATCGTCGGCAGCTTGGAAATGCCCAGCTCCTTCATGCCCTCTTCCAGCAGTTTCTTGGCCGTTTCCACGTCGTTGTCCTTGAAGTAGCCGTCCTTGTTCAGTGCCATGGATGGCGGCACGGCGCCCATGGCCGGGAGCTGGCCGGTCTGCAGGATGTTGTCAATCAGGGACTGACGGTCGATCGCATAGGCAAATGCTTTCCGGATCTTCACGTTGTTGAACGGCGGTTTCTCAGTATTGAACTTGTACCAGTAGACACCAGCGATCGGCTGAGTCGTCATCTTTCCGGAGTCTTTCAGCGCCGGAATGGCATCCGTCGGCAGGGAGCTCATCGGTGCGCCGGCCCAGTCGAGATCGCCGTTTTCATACATGTTCAGCTCGGTCATCTCGTCCTCTACCATGGAGAACTCGATGCGTTCCAGCTTGACGTTTTCTGCGTCCCAGTATTTGTCGTTTTTCACGAGCACCATTTTGCTCTTGTGCTCCCACGATTCCATCTTGAATGGACCGTTGCCCACGTGGGTGCTCGCTTCGTTCGCCCACTTCGGATTCGATTCGACCAGTTTTTTATTGACCGGATAGTACGTTCTGAACGTGGTCAGTTCGAGGAAAAACGGCGTCGGGTTTTCCAGTGTCACCTGCAGCGTCTTTTCATCCAGCGCTTTTACGCCGACGTCTTCCGCTTTCGCTTGATTCCTGTTGAAGGCTTCGCCATTTTTAATGTAGTAGAGCTGATACGCGTAGTTGGATGCCGTTTTCGGATCGAGGGCACGCTTCCAGGCGTATTCAAAGTCATGGGCTGTTACCGGATCACCGTTGCTCCAGTAGCTTTCTCGCAGGTGGAACGTGTACGTCAGACCGTCGTCAGATACGTCAATTTTTTCCGCTACAGACGGTTCCGGTGTTTTGCCGTCCTTGCCAATCCGGGTCAGGCCGTCAAAGGTCGCCTGAATGATCGCACCGGACGTCGTGTCCTCGGCAATGCCCGGGTCAGCAGTCGGCGGCTCGGAATGCAGGTTCAGCCGCAGAACTTGCGGTTTTTTCTCTTTGTTTTCGGCTGGTTGTTGATCAGCAGGCTTGTTTTGATCGCCCGTAGATGCTTGCTGACCACCGCAACCGGCCAAGGCCGCACCGAGAACAGCTACAGAACTGACAAGTGCAAAAATGCTCTTTTTCAACGCAATAACCCCCAATTCTCTGATCTTTTTTCTCTTTCTTCCTTCTTTTGTCTTTTTTCCGAATATTCAAATACCAAAAAATGGACAAGTGCTCGCGATGACTTTGACTGGCATCAACTCCTTTCACTGGATCGGCACTTCGTCGTCACGAACGAACGAGAAGGAATCCTTGTACTGCTTCAGTTCCAGCGACACGTCGGCCGCGGCGATTCCCTCAATTTGCGAAAGCCGCTCGTTGACGAAGGTGATGAGTTCTTCGTTATTATGGAAACACGCTTGAATGATCAAGTCGTGCTTGCCGCTGAACGCACCCACGAACCGAACCTCGGGAAACTTGCTCAGCTCCTCGGCCACGCTGTTTTGCCATCCCAGCTTGGTGGTCAGACCGATAATGGCCTGAACGTGCAATCCCAGCTTTTCCGGATCGGGGTGAATCACGAACTGAAACACGCCATCTTGCAACAGGCGGGTGATGCGCGAACGGATGGTGCCCTCGCTCAAGCCTAGTTGTTGAGCAATTTCGGTATAGGGCCGTCGTCCGTCTTCCTGGAGGATCTGCAGGATCTGTTTATCAACATGGTCCAGCTTTCTCATAAATACGATTTTTGTAGAACCTCCATCAGATTTTTACGAAATTCGAAAAAATCGTTAACATTTTGCCTGTCACCTTAAAAATATACGCAATTGTTATTGGTGTCAACGAATTTTGACAAGTAGAATTATAAAAAATTATAAACGGATTCTTAACAATAAATAATTTTTTATATTATATGGCAAGCCTCTTTTCTACCATTGAACCGCAATTCAGTTGATTAATCAATAATAATTTATCGGAGATTGCACATTTTTATCCGAATTGCCAGATAACAACGACCGCAGAGCGCTCTCCAGCGGTTCTCCCCTGCGCAACAGGGCGTGCGGCAGCACCGCACTCCCTGTGTTTGCTTCGGGGTGGCTCACACACGTCGCTATTATTCAACAATCTTGTAAATGAGCGGCTGCTCCGGCGGCTGCTCGCTGCTGTACGCAAACGCTTCAGCCACGTCCTTGAGGGCATCTTGCAGCAAGCGCTCGTCGTTGGCGTGCAGGGTGGCCAGCGGTTCGCCGGCGCGCACCCGATCCCCCCGCTTTTTGTGCAGCACGATGCCAACCGCCAGGTCAATCGGCATCTCCTTGGTCAATCGGCCCGCCCCCAGCACGACAGAGGCATGCCCAACCGTCTCTGCGTCGATCCCGGCCAGGTAGCCGTCCTGCTGCGCCGTGACCTGTGCGGTCAATCCCGCTTGGGGAAGGCGGTCCGGTTCGTACACGTCACGTTTGTTGCCGCCCTGTGCCTCCACCATTTGCGCCAGTTTATCCACGGCTTTGCCGCTGGCGATGATCTCCTCCAGACGGCCTCGCCCTTCGTCCACAGACGACGCCAGCCCGCCCAGCACGAGCATGCGAGCGCCGATTGCCAGCGCCAATTCCGTCAAATCCTTGGGACCGTTTCCAGCGAGCGTTGCGATCGCCTCTTTTACTTCCAGCGCGTTGCCTACGGCAAAGCCAAGCGGCTGATTCATGTCGCTGATGACAGCCACCGTCTTGCGCCCCACCTGGCTGCCGATATCCACCATTGCGCGGGCGAGTGTCTCTGCTTCTTCCAGCGTCTTCATAAATGCGCCTTTGCCTACTTTTACATCAAGCAGGATGGCATCGGCCCCCGCCGCGATCTTTTTGGACATGATCGAGCTGGCGATCAGCGGCACTGCTTCCACCGTGGCAGTTACGTCACGCAGGGCGTACAGTTTTTTGTCTGCGGGCGTCAGGTTGCCGGACTGACCGATTACCGCCACACCGATGTCCCGCACCTGTTGGAAGAACTGCTCGCGGGTGCGTTCCACCTGAAACCCGGCGAACGACTCCAGTTTGTCGATCGTGCCGCCCGAGTGTCCCAGACCGCGTCCGGACATTTTGGCCACGGGAATGCCGGCCGCCGCCACCAGCGGCGCCACGACCAGCGTCGTCTTGTCGCCCACGCCGCCAGTGCTGTGTTTGTCCACTTTTACTCCCGGAATGGACGTTAAGTCCAACTGCTCCCCGGATCTTGCCATCGCCATGGTCAAATCGCCGGTTTCGCGCGGCGTCATGCCGCGGAACAGTACGGCCATGGCCCAGGCGGACATTTGGTAGTCGGGAATGCTTCCATTTGTATAGCCGTCGACGAGAAACTGAATCTCCTCCGTGCTCAGTTCCTTGCCGTCCCGTTTCTTCGCGATAATATCCACCATGCGCATGCTGTTTCACCCCACCCTCGTGTGCTGCCGCCAGCCTATAATTTCGCCACGATCCCGTTCACCAGTGACAGGAACTGGGCCTTCACGCGTTCGGTCGTCTCCATCACTTCATCGTGGGAAAGCGGCTGTTCCAAGATGCCGGCCGCCATGTTGCTGATGCAGGAGATGCCGAGCACGTTCATCCCCATGTGACGGGCCGCGATTACCTCCGGCACGGTCGACATGCCGACGGCGTCTCCTCCCAGAATCCGCAGCATGCGGATCTCGGCCGGCGTCTCGTAGCTCGGGCCGAGCAGACCGACGTAGACCCCTTCCTGCAAGGTGATGCCCAGCTCTGCCGCCACTTCTTTTGCCACAGCGCGAAGTGATTTGGAATAGGCTTCCGACATGTCGGGGAAACGGGGACCCAGCGTGTCGTCGTTGGGGCCGATCAGCGGGTTGCGGAACGTCATGTTGATGTGGTCGGCAATCAGCATCAGGTTGCCCGGCTTGTAGCTCTCATTGATCCCGCCGGCAGCGTTGGTGACGATGATCGTCTCCACGCCGAGCTGTTTCATGACGCGGATGGGGAACACCACGGCGTCCAGTTCGTGACCTTCATAATAATGGAAACGCCCCTGCATGGCCACGACCTGCTTGCCCTGCAGCTTGCCGATGACAAGCTGTCCCTTGTGTCCGACCACGGTGGAGACGGTAAAGCCGGGAATCTCGTGGTACGGGATGACGACCGGATTTTCGATCTCGTCTGCCAGTACCCCCAGACCGGAGCCGAGCACCAGGCCGATGGTCGGTTTTTCCGTCAGTTTCGGTTGAATGTAGGCAACTGCTTCTTGTATGCTGCTCATCGTGTTTTCCCCTCTCGATTTCATTTTTTCATCTTACAATCTGGCCAAAAAGCTTTCCCCGATCTCGGGCGCCTTGACGCCAAAGTTTTCGGCAATCGTCGCGCCGACGTCGGCAAACGTGCCGCGCACGCCCAAATCGCTTCCCTGCGCGATGCCCTTGTGGTAGACCAGAAGCGGCACGTATTCGCGGGTGTGGTCCGTGCCGTGGTGTACCGGGTCATTGCCGTGATCGGCGGTGATGATCAACAAGTCACCGCTGTCCAGCGCATTGAGAAGCTCCGGAATGCGGGCGTCAAACTCCATCAGCGCCCGGCCGTAGCCCTCGGGATCGCGGCGGTGGCCATACTTGGCGTCAAAATCGACCAGATTGACAAAGCTCAAGCCGGTAAAATCCTCGTTCATCGTCTTCAGCAACTGGTCAACGCCGTCCATGTTGTCCTGGGTCCGAATGGAGCGGGTAATGCCCTCGTCGGCGTAGATGTCGCTGATTTTGCCGATCGCAATCGACGTCAGCCCCGCATCCACAAGCCGGTTCATGACCGTCGGCGCAAACGGCTTGACGGAGTAATCATGCCGGTTGGGCGTACGCACAAACGCCCCCGGCTTGCCGACGAACGGACGGGCGATGACGCGGGTGACGGCAAATTCGTCCCGCAGTGTCAGCTCGCGGGCGATCTGGCAGATGCGGTACAGCTCTTCCAGCGGCACCACTTCTTCGTGCGCTGCCACCTGGAACACGCTGTCGGCCGAGGTGTAGACGATTACATCGCCGGTCCGCATGTGTTCCTCGCCCAGTTCCTCAATAATCGCGGTGCCGGACGCCACCTTGTTGCCCAGCACCTTGCGTCCGATCCGCTGCTCGAACTCGCGGATCAGCTCGGCCGGGAAGCCGTCGGGATAGGTGCGAAACGGCGTGGACACGTGCAGGCCCATGATCTCCCAGTGTCCGGTCGTCGTGTCCTTGCCGATAGAGATCTCTTTCATTTTCCCCCAGTGCGCCTTGGGAGCTTCAACAGCCGGTACGTTTCGCAACGGGGCAATATTGCCCAGGCCGAGCGCCTGCAGATGAGGCAGGGAAAAGCCGTCGACTCGCTCGGCGATATGGCCCAGCGTATGAGCGCCTTCATCGTTGAAGCGGGCCGCATCCGGCAGCTCCCCGATTCCGACGCTGTCCATCACAATTAAGAAGACTCGAGAAAAACGTGACATAAAAACCGCCTCCTGCAACAATCATCAAAGTGTTCAGTCGTCAGACGTCTGACGAGGAAAAAAAGAGAGACTACGCTCTCGGGTGGGTTTTTGCGTAAATGTCCTTGATGCGCGAACGGGTCACATGCGTGTAAATCTGCGTTGTGGAAATGTCCGCGTGACCCAGCATTTCCTGTACAGACCGGAGATCTGCTCCGTTTTCCAGCAGGTGCGTGGCGAACGAATGGCGCAGCGTGTGCGGCGTGATTTCGGTCCGAATGTTGGCCTTCTGCGCGTAGCGCTTGATGATTTTCCAAAATCCCTGCCGGGTGATCTGCTTGCCCAGATGGTTGAGAAACAGGGCTGTCTCGCCCGGCTGCTTCACCAGCTTCGGCCGTCCCGCCTGCAAATAGTGGCGCACCATTTGGATGGCGACGGAGCCGAGCGGGATGATCCGCTCCTTGGACCCCTTGCCCATGCACTTGACGAATCCCATCTCCAGGTTGACATCGCTTACATCCAGGTTGACCAGTTCGGAGACGCGGATACCGGTCGCGTACAGCAGTTCCAGCATCGCCTTGTCGCGCAGCCCTGCCGGAGAGTCGACCGGCGGGCTGTCGAGCAGCCGTTCCACTTCCTCGACCGAGAGCACCTTGGGCAGGCGCTTTTCAATTTTGGGGGTCTCCAGATGGATGGACGGGTCCTTGTCTATGTACTTGTCGCGGACGAGATATTGATAAAAGGCCCGGATTGACGCCAGATTGCGGGACAGGGTGGCAGTAGCCCGTCCCTTTTCCTGGAGGGTCATCAGATAGCCGATAATCTGGCTCCGCGTGGAGTCCTCGATCCGGGTCACCCCCTGCTCCTGCAGGTATGCCGTATAGGCAACCATATCCCGCTGGTACGATTCGAGCGTGTTGGGCGACAGCCCTTTTTCCACAGCCAGGAAATGGATGAATTGATCAATCAGCGTGTCCATGAAGCTGTTCCCCTTCAGGTAAGTGTCTTGATATGCTTTCCACGCGGGAACGGAAAAGTCCTCTTTTTTCCCGCGAAAAAGGTAACGGTTACTCTCCCGTCAGGTAGAACAACTGCAGCCGGGACAGGTATCCGTCCCAACTTCCGCCTCCCTGGGCGTTGATCAGCTTCACCACTTTGACGGCATTGCCGTGCGGTTCGCGGTAGGGATCGCCTGGCAGGAACCTGTCTGACAAGAGGCTGATGATCCCGTAGGACAACAGCGCACAGGTAACGAACAGGAGGAAAAACCGGAGAATCTCCATCAGCCGCCGAAACGATACTCGCATCGATGCAATCCTCCCCGTTTCCGTGTTACCTCCAGTATATGCGCTGGTCTCCTGCTCCATTCGGTACGCTATACGTGCAGGTCATGCAGCGCGTCTTCCAGCGGGACATACGGCAGATTCAGCGAGGTGGCCACTGCTTCGTACACCACATGGCCGTTCAGCACGTTGACGCCGCGGGCAAGCGCGCGGTTTTGGGTGATGGCGGCGCGGACCCCCTTGTTCGCCAACTGCAGGCCGTAAGGTATTGTAACATTGCTCAGGGCGATTGTCGACGTGCGCGGCACCGCTCCCGGCATGTTGGCCACCGCGTAGTGGACGACGCCGTGCTTGACGTATGTCGGTTCGCTGTGTGTGGTAATACGGTCCACAGTCTCGATCGAGCCCCCCTGATCGATCGCCACGTCGACGATGACCGATCCGGGAGACATCGACTTGACCATCTCCTCCGTCACCAGCTTGGGCGCCCGCGCCCCGGGGATCAGGACCGCCCCGATCAGGAGGTCGGCGTCCTTTACCGCCTGCGCGATGTTGTAGTGGTTGGACATCAGTGTCCGCAATCGTCCCTGGAACAGATCGTCCAGTTCGCGCAGCCGGTTGGCGTTGATGTCGAGAATCGTCACCTGCGCCCCCAGGCCGACCGCCATTTTGGCCGCATTGGTCCCGACGATGCCGCCGCCGACGATGACCACATGAGCCGGTGGGACACCGGGAACGCCTCCCAGGAGCACTCCCTTTCCCCCGTGCGGCTTTTCCAGAAACTGTGCGCCAATCTGCACCGACATGCGGCCGGCCACCTCGCTCATCGGCATCAATAACGGCAGCGAACCGTCGTCAGTCTGGATCGTCTCGTAGGCAATCGCGACCACTTTCTTGGCACGGAGCTGCTCGGTCAGTTCGCGTTCCGGCGCCAGATGCAGATAGGTAAACAGGATCAGGTTTTCGCGAAAGAATTTGTATTCGGCAGGCAGCGGTTCTTTTACCTTGCAGATCATCTCCGCCTGCTGCCATACCTCCTCTGCACTGTCGAGAATTTCCGCGCCGGCTGCCGAAAAATCCTCGTCGGAAAAACCGGAACCGATCCCCGCCTGCGTCTCGACCAACACGCGATGGCCCGCCTGTATGTATGCGCTCACGCCGGCGGGGGTCAGCCCCACGCGGTTTTCGTTGTCTTTGATTTCCTTTGGCACCCCGATAATCATCACACATTCGCCTCCTGTGGCTCGCATTTGCGCTTTCCTTATCATGCCACCGGAGGTCCTGCTCCATAACCCGGGGCAGAAAAAAAGAAAAACTTCTCCCGCACAGAGAAGTTTTTCTATTTAAAGTCCTCCACGTTCACCTTGTCGATGCAGCGATGGCAGATGCCGTAGAAGGTGAGCCGATGGTCGGTAATGTAAAAGTTGTAAACATTCTTGACCTTTTCTTCTGCGGAGACAAGCAGGTCTTCAAAGATTTCATCCACCGTGCCGCAGTTCAGGCAGATCAGATGGTGGTGGTGGTACTCGGCGTTGTCGTCGCGCAGATCGTAGCGAGCCACCCCGTCGCCGAAGTTCATCTTGTGAATGATCTTCAGCTCGCTCAACAGTTCCAGGGTTCGATACACCGTGGCGAGACCAATTTCCGGGGCTTTTTCCTTGACCAAAAGGTAGACGTCTTCCGCACTCAGGTGATCTTCCTCGTTTTCCAGTAAAACGCGAACAGTGGCTTCACGTTGTGGCGTCAGTTTATAGTTCTGGGAATGTAGTTGCTGCTTGATCTTCTCTAACTTTTCTTCCAACATAAATGCCCCTCCCCGCTCGCATGAAACCTGCTCCTATTATAGTAGAGGGGTGTTCCAGAAGTCAAATACATACGTTATTAAATGAGAATTATTCTTAATTAAGCACCATTTGCATCAGCCTGGGGGAGACGAACGTCTCGAACAGCGCCGCCACCATCAGGACGGCCAGCATGACAACGACCAACACGGTGTAGCCGACGAAGTGGGGCAGAATCACGTCCCGTCTGCTCAGGAGCCGCGTTTTGATCAGCCGCATGGAAAACGAGATGCCGCTCACCCCGACGATAAACAGGGCCGGCACCACCAGCAAATTTTGCGGCAATACGCCCGCCAACGCCAGCGTCACACCTTGCCACTGAAGCTGATTCACCAGAAAGCCGACTGTAAACCCGACGACCACTCCTTTGAGAAACAGCAGCAGCAGGATCATCGGCAGACCGATGATGGACAGCCCCAGCATCCACAAGATGCCCACCGTTTTTGCATAGTGGCCGAACGCCTGTTGGAAATGGGCCGTCGGCTCGGGAATGCCCTGGCTTCCGAGCGTGTTGAAAAAGTACTGCAGAAAGCCAAACAGCTCCTGTCGCTGGGAAAGCGGCAAGGAATTGACGATCACCGCTCCAAAAATAATGCCCATCGCAAACAGTACGATCGTAAACCAGTAAAGCGACTGATGCTCTCGCGCATATGCCTGGATTGTTTGTCCAACTCTTGCCCGCACGCCGTTTCCCCTCCCGCAACGCTGATTACTGTACAGCTTATGCGGAAGTCCGGGCGCCTATGCCTTGCCTGTCACGATCCTGCCGTACGTGCCGGCTCCTCCGGCCTTGACGTTCAGCCGCCCTTCCCTGGCCTGGACGATCAGATCCGCGATTCGCTCACCGACCACGCCGGCAAGTTCTTCCCTGCCCACCCGGTGAAGAATGTTCATCTCCGTCCCAAACGCACAGTACAGCTTGTCACGCAGCCTCGGGCCTACTCCGGGAATGAACTCCAGCGGCACCTGTTCCACGTACGGGGGACGAAACGGCGGATGGACGCCGGCCGGGCAATCAGCCAACTGTTCAATCCGGTCAAAGACGCCCCGGACCACCCGTTTGAAGCCGCACTGCGGACAGCGGCCATCGGCGTCTGCCGGAAGTGTCGATTGGCACGATTGGCAGGCAGTCTGATGGTACTTCCCCAACTGCGGATGAAGACCGTAGTTGACAGCGACGCCTCTCCCCGCTTCCCTGCGCAAAGCCCGCATCCACTCCCGAAACGAGCGTTCGGCCATGGCCATCGCCTGATACTCGCGGCCGATTTTCGCCAGCGAATGGGCGTCCGAATTGGTCAGGAATGTCTTGTCATGCAGCTCCGTCAACCGGTCGGCCATGTCCGTATTGGCGCTCAGCCCCAGCTCGACGGCCGGGATGGTAGAGGGCTCCGCCACCTCCGAAAGCGAGTCGGTGCAGCTGCCGTACAGGCCTTTGTGCGGCGTGAAAATATGGGCCGGAACCAGCACGCCGCCTCCTTCGGCCACCCTCTCCTGCAGTTCCCGCAGCGTGGCTCCGATCCGCTGGGAGCTGAGATTGACGTTTTTGCAGCGTCGGGACAGCCAGTCGGTAAAAAGGCGCATCTCCCCCACGTTCGGCAGGTAACAGAGGAAGTGGGCCTCTCCTCGTCCCGGTTCTTTGATCTCCACTTCGCATCCGAGAATCAGCAGGGTCTGCTTGTACTGAACGCCGCCATCCCTGTGCTCTTCGGCCGCTCCCGTTTCCAGCAGGCCAATCAGCTCTTCCTGCACCTCGGGAGCGTGAGCGTCGATGATCCCGATGACGTCCATGCCTTTTCGCTCGGACGCTTCTTCCAGAATCCGCGTCAGGGTCATCTGCCGGGATGCGGTGATTTTGACCGGTTTGCCGCTCTTCGTCCCGCCGATGTGGATGTGCATGTCACAGAAGTAGCGCGGCAGCCGTCTGTCAACCACGTTCATGCAGCACCCGATTCTCCCAGGCAAACAGGGCGGCGACGGTCTTGGCGTCGCAAATCTCTCCCGTGCGGTGCAGTTCCTTCGCCTCTTCCAGCGTCAGCTCCAGCACCTCGACAAACTCGTCTTCATCCGGACGACTTTCCCCTTTTGTCAGTCCCGTCGCCACGTAGACGTGCATAAGTTCGTCGGCAAACCCCGGTGACGTATAAAACGAGCTCAGGAGCTCATAACTGGCGGCCTGATACCCTGTCTCTTCTTCCAGTTCGCGCTTGGCACAGGTGAGCGGCTCTTCCCCCGGCTCCAGTTTGCCTGCCGGAATCTCCACGATGGTCCGCTCCAGCGGTTTGCGAAACTGGCGCACGGCGACCATCTTGCCGTCCGGCGTCAGCGGCAGAACGGCCACCGCTCCCTGGTGATTGACAATTTCCCGCTTTGCCGTTTTGCCGTTGGGCAGCAGCACCTCATCCACCTTTACCTTGATAATCCGTCCGTCGTAAATCGTCTGACTGCTGATGGTCTTTTCGTATAAACGGTCTTGATCGCTCACGCTCATCATCCTTTTTCGAGATCTGGTTCTAAACGCGTCCGGCTGCCTCATATTGTGGAGCAAGACACTTGTCCACCCTTATTGTATCGGAGGCGTATTGGGATGAAAACCTATGTCAGCGAAAAGCATCTGCGCATGGTCGGCAAAGCGTGGGAAATCCGCGCTACACTCCGCTCCTGGTCAAAAAAAGAGCTAACGCTGCAAGAGTATCTGGCCCGGCGCAGCGGTGCGTCCCGCCGCTAGCACATTCGGCCAAAAAGGGAGTGCTCTGCACCGCGAGATCTGCGGCCAGAACAGCCGCCTGAAACGGGGCCGGATCGTTCCGCCAGTGCCGGCCCATCGTGACAAACGACAGGCCAAACATCTGCTCCAACCGCTCCAGCTGTTCATGATCCGGCGCCGGCCTGCTTACGGCCAGATGACTGCCGCTGCGGATCAGCTCAGCCGTTTGACTGCGGACAATGTCGTCGCGTCCGTCGCCAAATTCGGGCACTGCCAACAGCACCGGCCGCAGCGCAAAACGGCCGAGAACGGTCCGCGTGTGATGGCTGATGCCAAAGTGGCGTTTGCGGGGATCGGCAAAGCTGAGACGGGGGATGAAAAACGGGATGCCGCCCAGAAGGGAGACGGCGTGAATCACCTCCGCCAACTGCATGCCCGAGAAGCCCAGCGGCGTCCCTGTTCCGGTCACACCCGGGCCGAGAAAGCACAGGATCACGTCCGCCTGTTCCACATGCCGGGCCGCCAGGAGGCCGTTGTGGATCGTCACGGTTTCCCTGTCGCCGCCCCAGGCGTGTCCCGCGGTGACGGTCGCCGCCAGCACGCCTGCTGACTTTAGGCGCGCCACCTGCCGGCTCAGGGCGATCGGCAGGGAAGCGGCGTCCGGCATTACATACACCTGACGTTTTTCCGGTGCCGCCCATGCGACCGCCGCTGCGGCAGCCGGAAGCAGGCTGTGCAGTTCGCCGATCAGCACGGGCGTTCCCTCCAGTGATAGCGATTCATCACAAAACCGTTCATGGTACGGGCTGTCCTGCTCTTCCACTGTATCGACGGCCAGCTGCGAGGGCGCGTAGCGCATTTTCATCACGTGGCCCCACGCTCCCGGGGACAGATCGTCTTCGACGGTTCTCCTCGTTTTTCCGATGACGATGTGAAACCCGCCCGTTCCCAGCTGCAGCCGTACAGCGGTCGTATTCACCAGAACCTCGTCGCCCGCGGCGAGGTCTTCGTCGAAAAACGAGACGGCCGGTTCGACGAGGCCGCTGTCGTGCAGGCGCACGTCCAGGATTTGCACACCCGTCCGTTTTTCCCGTACCTCTGTCACCATCCCCGCAGCCACGCGAAGCATGTCACTTCCTCCCTTCTTCCACCGTTTCAGGGTCTTCTCATGATCAGTCTATGTTTGGCATGGCTTGCCCAATCATTTGTGTGCTCCCGCGATCGGCTTCCTTTTGCCAAGCGGCTAAGGCCAGGCTTTTTCACTGCCCGCACGCGTACAAAAAGGCCGGGACCCCACTCAGGGTACCCGGCCCGCACACTGCATTGCTTACTCCAGCACTTCAGCGATAATCGCCAGCACCAGCTCTGCTGCCTTGTTCAGTTCCGCAATCGGCATGCGTTCGTTTTTCGTATGGATTTCTTCGTACCCGATGCCAAAGTTCACGCTCGGAATGCCGAACCCGTTGAAAATGTTACCGTCGCTGCCGCCGCCGCTGGCAATCAACTCCGGTTCGCGGCCCACGCGCTTCACGGCAGCGATTGCCTTTTGCACCACCGGCGTCTCTTCGTTGAATTTGTAGCCGTGATACATGAAGATCACGTCGTTTTCGCAGCGCGCCCCCATTTCTGCCGCCGCTTCTTCAAAGGCGGTGGTCATCTTTTTCACCTGCGCCTCCAGCTTGTCCATCACCAGGCTGCGCGCTTCGGACCAGACTTCCACGTAGTCCGTCACGATGTTGTATGCCTTGCCGCCTTCAAACCGGCCGACATTGGCGGTCGTGTCCGCGTCGATGCGGCCCAGCGGCATGCGGGAAATGGCCTTGCTGGCGACGGTGATGGCGCTGATGCCGTCCTCCGGATTGACGCCTGCATGAGCAGCCTTGCCGTAGATTTTTGTCACAATCCGATACTGCCCCGCTCCGGCAACCGTGATCTTGCCCACCGGTCCCTCAGAATCCAGGATAAAGCCCATCTCCGCCTTCAGCAAGCTGGAATCCATCGCACGGGAACCAACGAGGCCCGATTCTTCGCCCACCGTGAATACGATCTGGATCGTCGGATGCGGCAATTGTTTCTCTTTCAACGTGCGCAGCGCTTCAAAAATCGCCGCGATGCCGGCCTTGTCGTCAGCGCCGAGAATGGTCGTCCCGTCTGAGTAGACGTACCCGTCGCGCACCTGCGGCTTGACGCCGTTGCCCGGCACGACCGTGTCCATGTGGCTGCTGAACAGAATGACCGGCCCTGGGGCGGTGCCTTCCAGCGTTGCGATCAGGTTGTTTGCGCCATGGCCAGTTTTGGCAGCCGCGTCGTCTTCCTCCACCGTAAAGCCCAGGTCCGTCAATTTTTCCTTCAGCACCTTGGCAATGGCCGCCTCATGTTTGGTTTCGCTGTCGATTTGGACGAGCTCCAGAAACTCGTTTAGCAAACGTTCCTGGTTGATCACACCCGATTCCTCCCTGAAAGATGTCCTGCCGCGCAGGGATCAATAGCACCATAGCCGGCAGGGTCCAGATTTTTGCGGGAATCCCGGTCCGGCGCACCAGCGATGCGGACGTGTCCTGGCTTTTTACGCACATGCCGCACGCTTTTGCCGCCATGGCCCGGAACATTCACCTTCCTACCTTGCCTACATGTACCAGTATACCGCAAAAAATTTTTTTACACCATGTATTCCCGCAACCCCTGCCAACCTGCTGCCTGACAATCAAACGTCGGAAGGCTTCCATAAACAGCCGGATCACAACGGGATGTTGCCGTGCTTCTTGTCGGGCCGCTGCTCCCGTTTGTTTCTCAGCATTTCCAATGACAGCCTCAGGTACTTGCGCGTTTCACGCGGATCGATCACGTCGTCCACCATGCCGTGCTCTGCCGCGACGTACGGATTGGCGAATTTTTCGCGGTATTCGGCGATCTTCGCCTGCCGCGTGCCAGCCGGGTCGTCGCTTTGCTCGATATCCCGGGCGAAGATGACGTTCGCTGCCCCCTCCGGCCCCATCACGGCAATCTCCGCGTTCGGCCAGGCGTAGACCACGTCTGCCCCTATTGCCTTGGAGTTGAGCGCAACGTACGCCCCGCCGTACGCCTTGCGCGTGATTACGCTGATTTTCGGCACGGTTGCCTCTGAATAGGCGTACAAGATTTTTGCCCCGTGACGGATGATTCCGCCGTGCTCCTGATTGATGCCCGGGAAAAAGCCGGTGACGTCCACAAACGTGATCAGCGGCACGTTAAAGGCGTCACACGTGCGGATAAACCGGGCCAGTTTGTCCGAAGAATCGATGTCCAGCCCGCCGGCCATCACTTTGGGTTGATTGGCGATCAGCCCCACGCTTTGACCGTTGATGCGGCCGAAACCGACCACGATGTTGCGGGCAAAATTGGGCTGCACTTCCATAAAGTCGCCGTGGTCCACCACTTTCTCCAGCACTTTTTTCACGTCGTACACTTTCGTTCCGGCCACGGGCACCAGCTCGATCAGCTCTTCCAGCCAATCGCCCGGGTCTCCGTCGTACGGTACGCACGGCGGTTCCTCCCGGTAGTTTTGCGGAAGGAAGGTGAGCAGACGGCGCACCTGCTGGAGCACGTCCTCTTCCGTCTCCGCCGTGAAATGAGCGTTGCCGCTGATGGCGGAATGAACCGATGCACCGCCCAGGTCTTCGCTGGAGATTTTTTCGCCGGTGACTGTCTCAATTACCTTGGGACCGGTGATAAACATCTGCGACGTCTTCTCCACCATAAAGACGTAATCGGTGATGGCCGGCGAATACACCGCCCCGCCCGCGCACGGACCGAGAATGACGGAGATTTGCGGGACAACCCCGGAGTAAATGGAATTGCGGTAAAAAATATGGCCGTACCCGTCCAGAGAGACGACCCCTTCCTGAATCCGCGCGCCGCCGGAGTCGTTCAGACCAATGATCGGAGCGCCGTTTTTCGCCGCCAAATCCATGATGTTCGCGATCTTTCTGGCGTGCATTTCCCCTAGAGCTCCGCCGAAAACGGTGAAGTCCTGGGCAAACACGTACACCAGGCGGCCGTTAATCTTGCCATAACCGGTGACCACGCCTTCGCCTGGGGCCTCCAGCTTGTCCATGCCGAAGTGGGTGGCCCGGTGCTTGACGAACGGCTGCAGTTCCACGAAACTGTCCGGATCGAGCAGGAGGTCCAGCCGTTCCCTGGCCGTCAGTTTGCCCCGGTTGTGCTGGGCGGCGATTTTTTCGTCGCCGCCGCCCATCTCTACCTTCCGCTTCCGTTCATACATGTCGTTGATTTTTTCGTACATCGCTTCACTCATGCGCCGTTTCCTCCTTGCTCGCAGATGCTTTCGGAGCCTGACACAATTCGTACAGGACGCCATGCGCCCCCTTGGGGTGCAGGAAAGCAATCTGCGCACCGTGGGCACCCGGTTTTGCCGTTTCATGGATGAGCGGAACGCCGTTTTCGCGCAAACGGAGCAAGCGCTCATTCACATCGTCCACGTCGAGGGCAATGTGATGAATGCCTTCACCCCGCTTTTCGATGAAACGGGCGATCGGGCTGTCCGGACCGAGCGGCTCCAGGAGCTCGATGCGGCTCTCGCCGATTCCCAAAAACGCCACCCGTACCTGTTCCGAAGCCACTTCTTCCGTCCCCAAAAGCGGCAGCCCCAACTGTTCGGTGTAGAACGGAAGGGCATCGTCCAGGCTTTTGACGGCGATGCCGATGTGGGCAATCTTGTTGGGAGCAGGCAGCAGGCTCATCCGCTTGCGCTTCACATGAGAGCGGATGAAATCGGCGGTCACCCGCGTCGGCGTCCCAGGAGTAAAGACCTCGGCAATCCCCTGCGATTTCAGATAGGGAATGTCCTCCTGCGGAATCACTCCGCCGCCGATGACGAGAATGTCGTCCGCCCCCTGCTCCCTAAGCAGGCGGACTACTTCCGGAAACAGTTCATTGTGGGCACCCGACAGACACGACAGGCCGATGACGTCCACGTCCTCCTGTATGGCGGCATTGACAATCTGTGCGGGCGTTTGCCTTAGCCCGGTATAGACTACTTCCATGCCCTCGTCCCGCAGCGCTTGCGCGACCACCAGAGCGCCGCGGTCATGGCCGTCCAGTCCCGGTTTGGCTACCAGTACGCGAATGGTTCGTTCCATGTTGATCCCCCTTGTTCACTTCTGAATCCTCGACAGCGGCTGTCCCTATACGGCGCGGTACTCGCCGAACACCTCGCGCAGCACGCCGCAGATTTCGCCGATGGTGGCGTAGCTGCGGACACACTCCAGGATCAGCGGCACGAGGTTTTCCGTCCCCTCCGCGCCCGCTTTCAACTGATTGAGCGTTTGCTCAACAGCGAGGTTGTCGCGACGCGCCCGAAGCGCATCCAGGCGCTCCTTTTGTTTGCGGCCCAAAGCCGGATCGACGCGAAGCAGTTCTGGCTGCGGCTCGTGTTCCAGTTGGAAGCAGTTCATGCCGACCACTTTTTCTTCGCCCGATTCGATCTTCCGCTGCGTTTCGTAGGCCTGTTTTTGAATTTCCCGCTGCATGTAGCCCGCTTCCACGGCAGCCACCGCTCCGCCCATCTGCTCGATTTTCTCCAAGTATTCCAGCGCTCTGGACTCAATCTGGTCCGTCAGATACTCGACGTAATACGAACCGGCCAGAGGATCGACAGTGTCGGTCACACCGCTTTCAAAAGCGATGATCTGCTGCGTTCTGAGCGCAATTCGCGCTGACTCCTCCGTCGGCAGGGCGAGCGCCTCGTCGCGCGAGTTGGTGTGCAGGCTTTGCGTGCCGCCCAACACTGCGGCCAAGGCCTGGATGGTTACGCGAACGATGTTGTTGTCCGGCTGCTGCGCAGTCAGCGTCGAACCGCCCGTCTGGGTGTGGACGCGGAACTGCCACGACTTCGGATTCTTGGCCCCGTAACGCTCCCGCATCAGACGCGCCCACATCCGGCGTGCTGCCCGGAATTTTGCGATCTCCTCAAAGAAGTGGTTGTGCCCGTTGAAGAAAAACGACAACTGCGGCGCAAATTGATCGATGTCCAGTCCGGCCTGCAGCGCCGCTTCCACATAGGCGATGCCGTCCGCAAGCGTAAAAGCGACTTCCTGCACGGCGGTGGACCCGGCCTCCCGAATGTGGTAGCCGCTGATGGAAATGGTATTCCACTTGGGCACGTGTTTGGCGCAGTAGCCAAAGATGTCCGTAATCAGCCGCATCGACGGTTTTGGCGGAAAGATGTACGTGCCGCGCGCGATGTACTCCTTGAGAATGTCGTTTTGAATCGTGCCCGACAATTTTTCCGACGGTACCCCCTGCTTTTCGGCCACGGCAATGTACATTGCCAGCAGCACGGATGCGGGTGCGTTGATCGTCATTGACGTGCTCACCTTGTCGAGCGGAATTCCCGCCAGCAGGGTCTCCATGTCCTCGAGCGAATCGATCGCCACCCCCACCTTGCCCACCTCGCCGGCGGCCATGGGATGGTCGGAGTCGTACCCGATCTGCGTCGGCAGATCAAACGCTACACTGAGCCCGGTTTGTCCCTGTTCCAGCAGGTAGCGAAAGCGTTTGTTGGTCTCCTCCGCCGAACCGAATCCGGCGTATTGGCGCATCGTCCACAAGCGGCCGCGGTACATGTTGGGCTGAACGCCGCGAGTGTAGGGATATTGGCCTGGGAAACCAATCTTTTCCATGTAAGCGTCATCAATCTGATCCGGCACATACAGCGGATCTATTTCAATGTCCGACGAGGTGGCAAAGCGCTGTTTGCGCTCCGGCGTCTTTGCCAGACGCTCGGCCAGCTCTTGTTGCCACTTCCGGTACAGTTCGGTACAATCTTTTGTAGTCACCGGTCAACCCCCGTTTCAATGTGTAATCGGCAGGAGGAATCAAAGGCTCCCCCTTCCAATTCTAGCACAGCGAAGTATACAATAACGCGACAATTTCCACTTTTCGTGAAGCAATTTTTTGCAAGGCCCGGTTCAGGAGGTAGTAATGATGAGGAATCAGTCCCTGTTTGCCAAGGTATTGGTAATCGTATTGGTGATTGCACTGGTCGTCCCGATGTTTTTCTACTTTCAACCGTAGACGGGCGGACACGGTACCGTACCAAGTAAAACCCCCTTCCACAGTGGAAGGGGGTTTTTGTATGTGCTCGCCGGGGATTAGCGGTAAACGAACACGCTGGATGTTTTGGCATCCCATCCGACTTTGTAGCCGAGCGTATCACTCACGAAACGGATCGGGATCATCGGCATGTTGTTTTTCAGCACGACAGGCGTGGGCAGAGTTACCTCCTTGCTGCCAACACGGGCAGTATTGGCGCCAACGGTAAATTTGATCTGGGTCGTGCCGCTGACAATCGTTACGGTGTTGTTGTTCCAGATGGTAGTAAGCGCCAGCGCTTCTTTAAAGAACTGCGCCGGGACCATTGTCGTGCTGTTGTTGGCCAGGTATGGCGCTACCTGCAGCGGGTAGGTCTTGCCGTGCAGTGTGAACGATGCCGTATTCAGTTTAAACAGCGCGGCGTTCGACGGAACGGTAACCGCAGGCTGCTGCTGCGCCGGTGCCGGGGTCTGTGCCGGTGCCGGCACGCCTACACCAACGGAGCGAGCAAACAGCAGGCCTTTTTCCTCAGACGTAAACACGCTGATGCTGTACGTGTTTTTCGTCGCCGGGTTCACGATGTTGGCACCTGCGCCAATGACGACATTGGCCGCGCCGCCAGCCGGAATGTCTTGTGCCGGATAAACCAGCACGTTTTGGCCGCGAACAGCGACGAAATTGGCAGCCACGCCATTAACCGTGACGTTTGCCGGAGCGATGTAGGCAGGCACGCGGTAACCCGCCGGGAACACGATCTCGATGAAGTCGCGCTGCTTGTACAGCGGCATCGACACGCCCTTGATCGCGATGTTGATACCGGTCGCCGCGCCTACGGCCGTGTTGGTCAGCGAAATGGTAGACGTGCTGTTGTTTACCTGGGCAGGCGTGCCTGTTGCCGGCGTCGGATTCGTGGTCGTCGAGCCAGTACCCGAGATGGTAAAGGGCTTGGACGTGATTGTCTTGCCGTTCACCGTCATCTTCAGCTGGTAGCTTCCCGCCGTTTTCGGGTTGGTCAGCCAGGCATCGTACGAGATGTCCACTTTAACTTTGCTGGTAGACGTGAAGTTGCTCGGCGTGGTCAGGTAGATTTTGTTGCCGGCAGGCGCTACTTTGCGCGGCGTTTTTCCGTTAATGGAAAAGTCGGACGGATTGAGAATGCCCGGGATCATGTCGGCGGACGGGAATTCGACGATGACGTCGCTGTCGGAATTCAGCTTCTTGCTGCCGAAGTCGGCTTCAAACGTATAGCTGGAACGCGCTCCCACACCGGAGTCGGACAGGGTAATACTGAAGTCCCCCGAACCGCTGGTCGAACTGGAGCTGGAACTTTTGATTTCAAATTCTTCCGATTTGTATGTAGTGCCATCCCATTTGACTTCAATCACGTAGTCGTCGTCTGCATCCGGATTCTCAATTCCCGCGGCTTCGTAGAACGTGATGGTCAATGATTTGCTGCCGGCGGCTTTGGACGGCACCTTGAGTTCCACTTTTTTGCCGGAAATTCTGACGTCGTCAGGTTCATACTCGTTGATGTCCACATCGTCCGTGCTGATTTTGTTCGGGAGCATGTCTTCATCCGGGAAGTAGACGGTGATCCAATCACCTTTGGTCAGTTTGTCCTTCAATTTGATCGGGCCCAGCTCGTATTTGGCCGTGTCGCCTTCAGTCGTACGGTTGATGGACACGTCAAATTCGCTGCTTTTCCCCGAGCTGCTTTTGCTGTCTTCGTAAATTTTGACCTTGTAGTCCTCCCAGGACGATTCCCTGTCCGTTTTTACAGAGACGGTGTAAGAACCGTCGTCATCCGGGTTGGTGATGCCGCTTTCGATGTCGATCGAGATATCATCTCCCTTATCCACGGCTTCGTCTACAGTGATCTCGATCGTTCTGCCGGAGACTCTGACCTTTTTGATATCCACATTGGCATCGATGTCGTCTTCATCAATTTTGGTACTGACATCAAAGTCCTTGGGAAATCTGATGTAGATGACATCGCCCTTTTTCAAATCTTTTTCCAGCGTAAAGTCGATCGTATACGTTGTTTCTTCGCCAGCCGTATCGTCCTCCGGCTCAACGGACAGGTCTTCGATTGCATATGCGGATGGCGGGTTCGCCACCAGCGGCGTGGATACAAGCGCAGTAGCCAACACGATTGGAAGTGTCTTTTTGCTCTTCTCCATGTTCGTCCTCCCATGCTTCTCGTAATCTAGTAAACTTTTCTAGTCGAACCGCTTTCAGTTTACCATATATACGAAACAGAGGGAATCTGTTCTGGCAAAATGGCAAACATAACCGGTTCATTAAGCTATGACGACGGATGTATGCAAAAAGTTACAAACCGGTAACAAAAATTTTTTACTGCCATGCGAAAAGGCCAGATTCCTAGGTGAATCTGGCCTTTGGTCACGTTGGCTAGTACAGTTTGGTATCGGGGCCGATGGCCTCCAGTTTCTGCTTGACGCTTTGCAGGAAACGGCCGCAGATGAGGCCGTCGAGCACGCGGTGGTCCAGCGAGAGGCAGAGGTTTACCATCGAACGGATGGCGATCATGTCGTCGATTACCACCGGGCGTTTAACGATCGCTTCCACGCTGAGAATGGCCGCCTGCGGGGCGTTGATGATCGGCATGGACAATACGGAGCCGAACGAGCCGGTATTGTTCACAGTGAACGTGCCACCTGACATGTCATCCATCGTCAGTTTGCCGGCGCGCGTACGGGCCGCCAGATCCTCAATCGATTTGGCGATGCCGAGGATCGACTTTTGGTCCGCATCCTTGATCACGGGTACGAACAGCGCATCCTCCGTCGCTACGGCGATGGAGATGTTGATGTTTTTCCTGACGATGATCTTGTCGCCCGCCCAGGTGGAGTTGAGCATGGGGTATTCCTTGAGCGCTTCCACCACGGCCTTGATGAAAAACGGCAGGAAGGTGAGGTTTACCCCTTCTTTACGCTTGAACTCTTCTTTGACCTGATTGCGGAAGTTGACCAGGTTGGTCACGTCCACTTCCACCATCGTCCAGGCGTGAGGAGCTTCATGTTTGCTCTGCACCATCCGATTGGCAATCGTCCGGCGCACAGGCGTCACCGGGATGATCTGATCGCCAGGTGCCACCGGGATGTCAAAGGCGTTCGCACCTGTCGCTGCTGGTGCAGAGACAGCCGGAGCAGCGTGCTGAGCGGATGGGGCACTCACCGCCGCAACCTCAGCAGGCTGCTGGGCAGGTGCTGCCGCTGCCGGAGTCTCGGCCGCTGCCGGCGGCTGACCGCCCGCGTCGATAATCGCCTGCACGTCTTTTCGCGTCACACGTCCGCCCAGTCCGGTACCTTGTACGCGGGACAGGTCAATCCCGTGTTCCTGCGCCAAACGCAATACGGCCGGTGAATAGCGCTGCTTGCCTCCCTGCTGTTTGGCGGCTGCTGCCGGTCGGGACGGGGCATTCGGCGTCGCGCTGACAGGCTCGGCCGAAACTGTGGTATCAGCTGCCGCGCTCACATCCGCTGCCGCTGGAGTCTGCGGCTCAGCCGCGCCGCCCTCCTCTTCGATGTACAGAATCAGCGTCCCCACTGCCACCGTCTCACCCTCGGGCACGACGATCTCCGTAACCCGACCGGAGACGGTGGACGGCACTTCCGCATTTACCTTGTCCGTCGTCACTTCGGCCAACGGATCGTATTTCTTGACCACATCGCCCACCTTCACCAGCCATTTGGTGATGGTGCCTTCGGTCACGCTTTCGCCAAGCTGGGGCATAAGCACTTTTGTTGCCATGTCCACGGTCCTCCTATCGCCTTATTGAACCCCTAAAAATGCGCCAGTTCCCGCATCGCTTCCAGTACCTTGTCGGGGTTGAGCATGAAAAACTTCTCCATCGGCGGACTGTACGGCATGGCCGGTACGTCGGGGCCGCACAGACGCTTGATCGGCGCATCCAGGTCAAACAGACATTGTTCGGCAATCACGGCAGCCACTTCTGCGCCGACGCCGCCTTCCTTGTTGTCTTCGTGGACGATCAGCACCTTGCCCGTCTTGGCGGCCGCTTCCGCAATCGCCTCCTTGTCCAGCGGATACAGCGTGCGCAGATCGAGCACGTGAGCGCTGATCCCTTCTTCGGCCAGCTTTTCCGCCGCCTGCAGGCAGAAATGGAGCGTCAGGCCGTACGAAATCACCGTGATGTCCGTCCCTTCCCGCTTGACGTCCGCCTTGCCGATCGGCAGAACGTAATCGTCCTCGGGCACTTCCCCTTTGATCAGGCGGTAGCAGCGCTTGTGCTCGAAAAAGAGGACAGGGTCGTCGTCGCGAATCGCCGCTTTCAGAAGGCCTTTGGCATCATACGGCGTGGACGGCGCCACCACCTTCAGACCGGGCACGTTGGTAAACATCGCTTCCACGGATTGGGAGTGGTACAGCGCTCCGTGCACTCCGCCGCCAAACGGGGCGCGGATTGTAATCGGGCAGTGCCAGTCGCCGTTGGACCGATAGCGCATTTTCGCCGCTTCGCTGACGATCTGGTTGATAGCCGGCATGATGAAGTCGGCAAACTGGATCTCCGCGATCGGGCGCATGCCGTACGCCGCCGCCCCGATCCCCACGCCGACGATGGCCGATTCCGCCAGCGGCGTGTCGATGACGCGCTCTTCGCCAAACTCTTCGATCAGACCGACGGTGGCGCGAAACACGCCGCCGCGAACGCCGACGTCTTCGCCGAGAATGAACACGTTGGGATCACGCCTCATTTCCTCGCGCATCGCCATGGTAATCGCATCAATAAACGAAATGACTGCCATCTGGATACCCCCTTATTCCCCGTACACGTGCGTGAGTGTCGATTCTGGCGTCGGATACGGTGCGTTTTCCGCATACTCTGTCGCCTCGTCCACTTCCATCTGCACGCGGGTCAGCAAATCCTGCTCTTTTTCATCATCCATCAGGCCCACTTCTCGCAGGTATCGGCCAAACAGCAGGATCGGGTCTTTTTTCTTCGCTTCTTCCACTTCTTCACGCGTCCGGTAGGTGCGGTCGTCATCGTCGCTGGAGTGGGGGACAAGGCGGTACATGACCGCTTCGATCAGCGTCGGACCTTCGCCGGAGCGTGCGCGCTCCACCGCTTCCTTCATTACCCGGTACACTTCAATCGGATCGTTGCCATCCACGCTGACGCCTGGGAAGCCGTACCCGATCGCCCGGTCTGCCACGCTTTCGCAGGCCAGCTGTTTTTTCAACGGCACGGAGATGGCGTATTTGTTGTTCTCGCAGAAGAAGATGACGGGCAGCTTGTGAACGCCGGCAAAGTTGGCCCCTTCATGGAAGTCCCCCTGGTTGCTGGAGCCTTCGCCAAACGACGTGTAGACGACGAAGTCCTTCTTTTGCATTTTGCCGGCAAGCGCAATGCCCACTGCGTGCGGCACCTGCGTCGTCACCGGACTGGACCCGGTCAGGATGTTCCACTTCTTGCCGCCAAAGTGGCCGGGCATCTGCCGGCCGCCGCTGTTCGGGTCTTCCGCCTTGGCGAACGCCGACAGCATGCAGTCCCGGGCAGTCTGTCCGAAGACGAGCACCACGCCGAGGTCACGGTAATACGGGCAGAGGTAGTCCTTTCCCTTCTGCAGGGCAAAGGCTGCTCCCACCTGGGCCGCTTCCTGCCCCTGGCAGGAAATGACAAACGGCACCTTGCCCGCCCGGTTCAACAGCCATTGACGTTCGTCAATCTTGCGCGCCAGGAGCATGTAATAGTACATGTCCAATACCTGCGCGTCCGTCAAGCCCACTTGTTCATGACGCTTGGTTGTCATCGTCGGATACCCTCCTTGCTAATCGCACTAAATGTGAATCGCCTTGCCGTCCACTGCCAGCGCCGCTTCCATGAGCGCTTCGGACAGGGTCGGATGCGGGTGTATGGCATGGCCGATTTCCCACGGAGCAGCATCCAGGACGCGGGCCAGTCCCGCTTCGGAAATCATGTCCGTCACGTGGGGGCCGATCATGTGCACGCCCAAAAGATCGTTGGTCTTCGCATCGGCCACCACCTTGACAAAGCCGTCGTTTTCGCCGTGGACGAGTGCTTTCCCCAACGGTTTGAAACTGAATTTGCCGACCTTTACGTCGTACCCCTGCCGGCGCGCTTCCGCTTCCGTCAGGCCGACATTGGCCACCTCAGGCCGACTGTATGTGCACTTTGGCACTTTGCTGTAATCCAGCGGCTCCGGATTGAGACCAGCCATGTGCTCCACGGCCAGGATGCCTTCGTGCGAGGCCACATGAGCAAGCTGCAGCCCGCCGATGACGTCGCCGATGGCGTAGATATGCGGCTCTGCCGTCTGAAAGTGCTCGTTGACGACGATCACGCCGCGCTCCACTTTGATCTCCGTCGCCTCCAGACCGATGTTTTCCACGTTGGCCTGCCGCCCGACGGATACCAGCAGCTTTTCGGCCGCAAACGTCTGCACGCCGCTGGCCGTCTCTGCCTGAATCGAGACGCGGCCGTCCGCTTTCTCCAATGTCTCCGGCAGTACCTTTGCCCCGGTGACGATGTTCACCTTGCGCTTTTTCAGCAGGCGGGTCATCTCCTTGCTGATCTCCTCGTCTTCCAGCGGCAGAATCCGGTCGGCGTACTCCACCACCGTCACCTCGACGCCGAAGTCGTTCAGCATGGAGGCCCACTCAATGCCGATCACGCCGCCGCCGACGATTGTGACAGACGACGGCAGTTCTTCCCATTGCAGCGCTTCGTCGCTGGTGACCACTGCTGTGCCGTCAATCGTCAAGCCCGGCAGCGTCCGGGGGCGGGAACCGGTGGCGATGAGCAAAAAGCGGGGGACGAGCATCTCTTGGTCCCCGTTTGGCTTTTCCACCCGCACAGCCCCTGCCTGCGGCGAAAAAATCGACGGGCCCATGACGCGGCCGATCCCTTCAAAGACCGCGATGTTCCCTTTTTTCATCAGGTACTGCACGCCCTTGTGCAGTTGGTCGACGATCCCCTGCTTGCGCGACTGCACTTTGCGGAAGTCGTAGCCTACACTGTCGGCCGAGATGCCGTACTTGTCGCTTTCCTTCAGCGTCGCGTACACCTCGGCACTGCGCAGCAGCGCCTTGGAGGGGATGCAGCCTCGGTGCAGGCAGGTGCCGCCCAGCTTTTCCTTTTCGACGATCGCCACTTTCATCCCCAGCTGGGAGGCGCGGATCGCCGCGACGTAACCGCCTGTCCCGCCTCCCAACACGACGAGATCAAATTCCTGTGACATGCGTTCCATCTCCTTTCGTCCGTGGGGGAGCAGCTTAGGACCACTCCACCGTCTGGTATCGCGTCCGGCGAATTTGAACATTCACTCGGCTGTATGTATCGGGGCGTCCGCAGCGCTGCCGCGGGCGCTCCCGGAAAAGCCGCCGGTCAAACGGCGGTATTAGCGGTGGTAAACAGTCTTGCCGTTTCGCAGGAATGTGTTGCGGGATTTGGCGACGCTGGCGATGCGCTCTTCCGCCATGCGGTCAGCTGCCTTGTAGGACGGTACACCGTCGCGTTCAGCAATCTCGAATACCTTCAGGATGTTGTCGTAGATCGTCTCCACCTTTTTCAGCGCCCGCTCACGGTTGTAGCCCTGCAGTTCGTCCGCCACGTTGATCACGCCGCCCGCGTTGATGACGTAGTCCGGCGCGTAGATGATGCCCATTTCATGAATCATATCGCCATGCCGTTCTTCTTTCAACTGGTTGTTGGCCGCGCCGGCGATCACTTTCGCCTTTAGCAGCGGAATCGTGTCGTCGTTGATGATCGCTCCGAGCGCGCACGGCGAAAAGATGTCGCACTCGACACTGAAAATCTCGTTGACGCCGACCGCTTTCGCGCCAAAGTCCTCGACGGCCCGGTTGACGTTCTCCTCGTTGATGTCGGTCACGATCAGATGGGCACCTTCTTCATGCAGATGGCGGCAGAGGTTGTACGCCACGTTGCCCACGCCCTGCACCGCCACCACACGGCCCGACAGGTCGTCGCTGCCAAACGCCAGCTTGGCGGCTGCCTTCATGCCGCGGTATACGCCGTAGGCGGTTACCGGCGAGGGGTTGCCGCTGGAGCCGAACGCCGGAGAGACGCCGGTGACAAAGTCCGTTTCCAGATGGATCATGTCCATGTCGGCCACGGTCGTACCCACATCCTCGGCGGTGATGTAGCGGCCGTTCAAGCCCTGGATGTAGCGGCCAAAGGCCCGGAACAGTTCCTCGCTCTTGTCTTTGCGCGGATCGCCGATGATCACGGCTTTCCCGCCGCCGATATTGAGGCCGGCCGCCGCATTTTTGTAGGTCATCCCGCGGGCGAGCCTGAGCACGTCGATGATTGCTTCTTCCTCGGACTTGTACGGCCACATGCGCGTGCCGCCCAGGGCCGGCCCCAGTGTCGTATCGTGAATGCAGATGATCGCTTTCAAACCGGAATTCTCGTCTTGACAGAAGACAAGCTGCTCGTAGTCGTATTTATGCATGTATTCGAAGATGTTCATGAGGAAACCTCCCTAGTATGTTTCGTCTTTGCAATCCGGCAGTCAAGCGGAGAGAACTCTTCTGCCTGCTCCCGATTGGTTTATAATGCAACAGTCATGCCATCGAAAGAGAAAATGAAAGCGCTTCAATTTTGTGCAGGAGCCATTCGGGCTTGGCAATTTCCTGCGCAATATTTTGCACAAACGAGCAAAAGGTTGCATGCAAAAAAATGCACGCTCGTCTCGCTCAGCTCTGCTCCTCGGTAATCCCCAGCTTTTCCAGCTTGTAATACAGGCTGCGGATTGAAATCCCCAGGCGTTTGGCCGCCAGCGTGCGGTTGCCGCGAGCGGCTGTCAGCTCGTGGATGATGTGCTGCCGCTCCGCTTCTTCCACCGCCTCCTTCAGCGTTTTACCCGTGGTGGCGGCAGTCTCCTGTCGCTGTCCGCCGTGGTTTCCGCTTTTTCGCTCCAGCGGAGGCAGATGCTCCGGCAGGATGACCCGCTCGCTGATCCGCATGTGGATCATCGCCCGGGCCAGCACGTTTTCCAACTCCCGCACATTGCCCGGCCAGTGGTAGGAGAGCAGGATGCGCAGCGTCTCCGGGGCGATCTCCTCGACGTTGCGTCCGTATTCCTGATTGTACTTGCGCAGCAGGTGCATGGCGAGCGGTTGTATGTCCTCCAGACGCTGCCGCAGCGGCGGGATATAGATCGGAACCACGAGGAGCCGGTAGTACAAGTCTTCCCGAAAACGGCCCGCTTGGATCGCTGATTCCAGATTGACGTGAGTGGCCGCGATGACGCGGACGTCGACGTCGATCGCCTTGGTCCCGCCGACGCGCACCACTTCCCGCTCCTGCAGAACGCGGAGCAGTTTGACCTGCATGCTCATCGACAGTTCGCCAATTTCATCGAGAAAAATGGTGCCGCCGCTGGCTTCCTCGAACAGGCCCCGCTTGCCGCCGCGCCGCGCGCCTGTAAATGCTCCCTCCTCGTAACCGAACAGTTCGCTCTCCAGCAGATGCTCCGAGATCGCTGCGCAGTTGACGCGGATGAACTGCTTGT
The DNA here is from genome assembly GCF_013096935.1 of Brevibacillus sp. MCWH. Lineage (NCBI taxonomy): Bacteria > Bacillati > Bacillota > Bacilli > Caryophanales > Paenibacillaceae > Brevibacillus > Brevibacillus sp. MCWH. Next base: position 71,364 of record NZ_SDLF01000007.1, read on the forward strand.
ACTTCCGTTCGCTGGCGTTGTGGATGGCGTGGGCGAACAGCTCCTTGCCCGTCCCCGATTCGCCGCGCAAGAGCACGGTCGCCCGGGTCAAGGCTGCCTTTTGCGCCTGTTCGATTGCCGCCCGCATCGGCTCGCTGAAGCCGATGATGTCGGCAAAGGTGTACTTGGCTTCCAGGGTGCGGATGATCTGGTGTGCCCGTTCCAGCTCTTCCGTCAGCCGTTTGATTTCCGATACGTCGTGGATCACCCCGACACTGCCTTTCAGCTCACCGTCCACCATGACCGGGGCCACGTTGACGACGACGTCTTTTCGTTTCGGTCCCACTTTCATATGTACGCCGCGAACCGGCTTTTTGGTCTTCAGCACACGCATGTGCATGCTGTCCCCTTCGGAGATGTCCACCGTTGCCGGTTTGCCAATGATGTCTTCGGGCTGCAGACCGGTCAGCCGGGTATACGCGGGATTGATCAGCAGGCCATTTCCCTTGGCATCTACGACCGAGATGGCCTCGTCAGACGAATGAATAATCGCCTGCAGCATGCTTTTCAGCTCTTTCAGGTCGGTCACTTCTTCCGCCAGTGTCATGATTTCCGTAATGTCGCGGAAGATGGCGACGGCGCCCACCACCTCGCCTTGTTCGTTGCGAACAGGAACGCGGTTGGTGATGATGCGCGTCTTATTGGGCAGCACCTGCTCCTGGTTGAGCTCCGGCTGCCCCGTTTCCAATACGATATGTAAGCGCGTGTTGGGGATCTTTTCCGAGGCGACTGTCCCCAGCACATCTGCTGCCTCCAGTCCCATCAGCCGTTCCGCTGCCCTGTTGAACAGGGTGATGATCCCCTGCCGGTTGACGGCGATGATCGCATCATGGGTGGAGTTGAGCATGGTCTCCCGCTCCCGCTGGTTCTGCGTCAGCGCGGCGATCAGCGCTTCCTTCTCGCTGATCAGCTTCATGATGATGCTGGTAAACGTCCCTGGAATCAGCGCCGTCTTTTCCTGTTTGAGGCGCAGGATCTCTTCATAGGCCGCCTGGTTGCCGGTCGCCTCCAGAATCACGTCCACATCCCTGGACAGATACGGCCGAAAATCTGTGCCGACCTCGATGCCCAGTGATCGGGCCAGTTCCAGTCCCGGTGCGTCGCTGCGCTCATCCACCACGGCGATGATCGTCATCTCCTCCATGTTGCTCAACAACCGCAGAAGCGCCGTTCCGCCCCGGCCGGCCCCGACGATGAGCAGCTTGTGCATGCGCGATCCCTCTTTCCACCAATCAGAAATCAGACTGTTACCATTGTACCCCATGCGCGCCCGGTTGGACAGGCGCATGTTCCGTTGGACAAGGGGCGACCCATCCATTATGATGGGAAGGGAGCACGTTGGAAAGGGGTGAACACGCCCTTGATCGGCCAAAAACTAATCGCGCTTATGATCATGGTCATTCCCGCAGCGCTTGCCATGTACGGAATCAAACTGATCCGCGATGCGCTTTTTTACTCCGCAACACCCGATGCAGATTTCCTCTGGGGAAAGCTGCTGCTCGGACTCGTGCTGTTCGCAGGCCCCGTCAGCTTTATCGGCGGGTTTATATTGCACCACGACCGGAAGCGGAACCGCGTACAGCCCCGCTTCATGAAACGCGATCCGGAAGACGACGAAGACTAGAACCAGGCCGTGACGACCTGGTTCTATTTCGTTTCAGCCGGCCGGCCCCACTGATCCAGCCGGTTCAGCCAGCCGACAGATTGGATCACGCGGGAAAAGGAGACGAATTCCGCCAACAGGTGGAGGATTGCAAACACGAGCAGCATGGCAATTTGCACGGCAAACGACAGGTTGGTCGCAAGGCTGAATCCAGCCGCGAACCCCAGATAGTTGGCCCCCGTGTCTCCCAGCATCAGGCGGCCTGCGGCGTCATGCCGAAACACCAGCGCAGCAGCAGCCGCCACGGGAACCATCCACACCCAGCAGGGAGCTTTTCCTGAAGCAAACGCCCCGCCTGCCACAGCCACAGCTGCGAGCAGCGCAAACACCTTGAGCGCGCGCGCCGGCCGCAGGTCAAACATGTTGAGTACGTTTGGCGACAGCGCCAGCAGACCGGCTGCTGCAAGCGCCGACAGCGTCTCCCCGTAAAGGGCGAGGCTGACCAACAGGGCCGTACTCCCGCCTCCCCACGCTTTCCACATGCCGCTGGTCATGCGCCGTTCCTTCCAGAGCGCGCCGAAGTGGCCGCGGAAGCCTTTTACCGCTTTGTCGGGACTGCAGTCGTCCAGCCAGCCCCAAAACGCCATCGACGCCGAACCGGCCAGAAACAAGACGCCCACGCGCAGCATGGCTGACGCTTCGGCGGCAAACAGGCAGACGAGCAGCATCGCCGCCTGCGCAGCGGCTGCATAACAAAACACTGCCACGCCTCCCCCGGTGATCACGTCTTCGTCCCTGAAATTTTTGCGGATCATTCCCTTCCTGCTAAGCATCCGCAAACATGCGGCAAACAGCAGGCGATGCCCGACCGCGGGGACGACGACGCCGAGAAAAAGCAGCGCCATCAGTTTCGCGTCCACACGCTTCCCTCCCACCATTTGCGGCCAAGTGCCCGGCCGATCGCCCAAAATTCTTTTCCCCGGTGGCAGTAACCAGCCCAATCATTTCCGGTCTCCCGATGGGCAAACGCAACCGGCACCTCCAGCACCCGGTACCCGGCCCGAAGCACATCAATGGTCAACCCGACTTCGATGCCAAAGCCCTTGTCCAGACGCCCCGTGCGTTCCAACACCTGGCGGCGAATGGCCCGCTGCCCCGACAGCGGCGCCTGGGCCCGATACCCGGTCAGCAGCCGGATGCCGTGACGCGCCAATCCTTTTGCCAATCCCACGCCCGCTTTTCGCGCCGGCGCGGGCAGTACGGCCACTGCCATGTCGCAGACGTCGCTGAGGACAGGAGCGATCAGGCGGTTCGCTTCTCCCGCGCTTTCCCGCAAATCGCCGTCCAACAGCAGCACGATGTCGCCAGCGGCACGCCGCCAGCCCGTCTGCAGCGCTGCCCCTTTGCCCTGGTTGCGCGGCAATCGGATTACCAGATCGGCCCAACTGTCCGCCAGTGCTCCCGTGCCGTCCGTACTGCCGTCATCGACGACGATCAGTTCGTCACAGATGACGTGCTCGCGGACAGCCTGCAGCGTGGACACGATGGAGTCGGCCTCGTTATAGGCGGGAATTACTACGCTAACTGTTTTCACGCGCCTCCCTCATTTCCGTCAGCAGCTTTTGCACGTTCTCCAGCAATCCCCACTGTTTGCTCGGCGAATCGGGCACCTCTTCGGCGTACAGCCAGCGGCAGTCGTTTGGCAGCGTCGACAGCCAGTCCGGCTGGACAGGGCCAAAGACCAACAGCGGCCCGTCCGACGGTATGCTTCCCTCCCGGTAGGCCAGCACGTTTACCCCGACGGAGCGGAATATCTGCTTGAGCCGCAGCAATTGCTGCTGATCGGCATGCCAGACGTACACGCTGCTCCCCTTCAGTTCATTGGCATAGCGGCTGGCCAGCAGCTGTTCCATTTCTTCGTGGTTCCGCTCCATTTCCGCCAAGATACGGTTTAGCTGCTGCTTCAGCTCGCTGTTGCTGCGCAGCGCCTGGTCGTACTTGGCTTCCATGTTTTTCAACACTTCCTGTTCCTTCAGTGCAAACCACGATTGCCCGGCCGTGCCTCCCAGCAGGATGCCGATCCCCAATGCGAGAAACACTGCAGCCAGCGACAACAGGTGATGACGAAAGTGAATCAATTCCGCCGCCTCCTAAAACGCCCAACTGCGCCACTGCATCCACCACATTTGCACGGCGTGGCGGGCGACCGGGTTGATTGCCAGAGCGGCCGCGACCGGAACGAGGGTGGCGGCGATCATCAGCGCCCACCAGTTCCACGACCAGCGCGGCTGGTAGAGCTGGCTGACGCCCTTGGCATCGATCAGCTTGGGCCCGATTTTGGTGCGTACCAGCAGGGTGCTGGCCATGCCTTTGCGTCCTTTCTCCAAAAAGTCAATCATATTGGAATGCGAGCCAATCGTGACGATCAGCTGCGCCTGTTCCTCATAGGCGAGCAGCATTGCGACATCTTCGCTGGTCCCCGGCGCGGGCAGGAGGTGATAGTGAAGCCCCAGCGCCTCGACCCTCTCCCGTCCGGGCGCGCTGCCATCGGGAAAAGCGTGGACCACTACCTCCGCCCCGCAGCACAGGGCGCGGTCGGAGATGCTGTCCATGTCCCCGACGATCAGATCGGGCGTATAGCCGCATTCCATCAACGCGTCCGCCCCGCCGTCCACAGCAATCAGCACCGGCCGGCACTCGCGGATGTAGGAGGAAAGCATCCGCAAATCCTCCCGATAATGCCGGCCGCGCACGACCACCACCACATGCCGGTTTGCCATCCGCGTGACCAAGGGCAACTTGCGCAGCGGATGGAGAAACAGTTCCTTTTCCCGTTCGGCGAACTGCAGGGTGTTGTCGATAAACGCGGCCAGCACGTCGTCCAGGCGGTCATCCGCTTCCTTTCGCCTCGCCGCGATCTCATCAGCGGTGACGGCCCGCACTGAGGCAACCGGACGCCACTGTCCGTCAGTGTGCACCAGCAGCGCATCGCCCGACACCGCCGCCCGTTTTCCGTCCAATTCCTCCACCAGACTGCTGTGTCCACCGACGACTTCGTACATGGGAATCCCTGCTTCCAGCAGTCTGCTCGCCCCTTCGGCGGGGTAGGTGCCGGTCATGAATGGGGAGAGGTTGATCACGGCCTGCACGTTGGCTTCCAGCAGCGAACGGGCCGCCATCTCATCGACATCGGCATGGTCCACCAGGGCGATTTGCCGGGGCTGAAGCCGTTTGCACAGTTGTTTGGTTTTACGGTCGGCCGCGATCGTCGCCGTGCATGCAAACATGCCGGTATCACTGCGCTTGCCCACCTTTCCCACCTCCATCCCTAGTATGCTAATCATTTCCGCCAGGCATGCAATTGGCGAAAAAGAAAGGAGGCCGCGCAATTTGCGCAGCCTCCACAGCAACCGCTTTCGTCCCCGCGAAAACGAACCTGTAAACGGGAACGACCCCTATACTCCTCTTGTCGCGTAGTAGATAATCAGACCGTCTGCGAACAGGAATACAGCCAGGGACAAAAGTCCGAATCCTACCGCAAACTTGTTTTTGGCTCTCGCGGAACGGATCACGCCCCAGAGGATGAAGAACGTGAACACGAACATGAGGATATCGAACAATGTAATTTTCATCCGTCAGACAACTCCTTTACAAAACTGACGCGCAGGAATAGAATGCCACTTTCATTATATAGAATCGCCCACGGGTATACAAGCAGTAGTGGAATTGTGACAAACGATTTCACAATTGTGGATTCACTGGGGAAGGGTGGTTACGGATAGTGTGTCTCATTGTTTCGTTCCTATCCAGATCGTCCAGCGATCCCGCTCCACGATGATCCCGTCTGAAGCAATCTCCTGCTTCATGGCATCGACCAGCGCGCGCAGCTCTTCGTCGGAAAGGGCGTGCAGGATCGAGCGGCCGTTTCGTTTGAGCAGATCCTGCTCCAGTTCCTCCCATCCCGAATAGACGCGGCGTGTCTCCCACAGCACATCCCTGTGTATCGCTTGAAAACCGGCTGTTCGCATCGCGTCCTGCACGTCGGAATCGGCTGGGCGGCGCTCTTTTTCCAGCTCCAGCAGACGCGGAAAGCGGGAAAAAAAGTATCCGCGCAGATGGGTGGGCGAACCCGGCAGGGACACATCCTCCATCGTCCGATCCTGCACGATCGCCAGACCGCCGGGAACAAGCAGGCGGGCGGCCTCGGCAAAGAACCCGTCCAGCTCGTCCAAATGATGAATCAACGCTCTGGCAAACACCACGTCGGTGCTTTCCCCCGGCATCCCTGTCCGCAGGGCGTCTCCGCGGACCAATGTTACGTTTGGACAGTCACGACAGGTCTCCTTTGCTGCCTCCAGCATAACTTGGGAAAAATCAACGCCGACCACCGCTGACGCTCCCATCTCCGCCCATGCTTTGGTGTATATCCCGCCGCCGCATCCGATGTCTGCCACGCGCCTGCCAACCGGGTCGAGCCATCCGCGAATGGCCTCCATCCAGCTTGCGTCCGCGCGCCTGCCAGCGTACGCATAACGATTCTGTTCCGCATGAAAATCTATTCGCATGGCCTGATCCGCTCCATGAATTCCAGCCGGTGCCAAATGGGATGGTTCATCTCACTTTCCCCCTTTTTGGCACAAGACCATCCACTCGTCGATCTGGTGCGACTGGACGCGTCCGTTCCGCACGTCCAGATTCCAGTATGCTTTCATCGCCTGCGGCGCATCCAGCAGGCAGCACTCCACTGCTTCCTCCTGCTCCTTGGATGAGGAGGTCCGGGCGACCCACTCTGAAAACAGGAAGCGCTTTTGGCGCAGGCGGTCCTTGCGTTCCATTAGGCCGTATTTCTGCAACAGTTGCCGCCACTCCGCTACCGACAGACAGCGCACGTGGCTGATGTCGCGCAATTTCTCCACCCGGTTGACAATCTCGGCCAACTCCGGTTCATCGGGCACCACGTTGTCGATCAGCAAAAACATGCCGCCAGGACGAAGCACACGGCTCGCCTCACGGACAAACGCGTCCGGGTCGGGAACGTGATGGGCGGCAATGCGGCAGCATACGGCGTCAAACGATTCGGACAAAAACGGCAGGTGTTCCGCGTCCGCCTGCACGTACACAAGATTCGTCAATCCGGCCTCCCGGTGAGCATTAGCTGCAGCCTCCAGCATCGGTGCAGTCAGGTCGGTGGCCACAACGAAGCGGCAGTGCGGAGCCAGCGTTTTGGCCACATGGCCGCCGCCGGTCGCCACATCCAGCACCACCCAATCGCCGCGTGGCTTCAGCCATTCGACCAGGAGCGGCAAGTCCTCCCCCTTGGCGTGCGTCGCGCTGGTCACATATGACTCGGCGTGGAGGCCGAATTGTTGTTGAACCGTTGTTTTCACGTCATCCTGTCTCATGGAGACCACCTCCTGATCCCATCCTATTCCATACACAAACCGCTTTGTTATAGAATATGAATAACAAGCTATCCATCTATTCGATAACTTCAAAAACCAGATCGTTTCAGGAGGTTCCCATGGATTTGCAAAGCCTGGAGGTGTTTTTGGCGATTGCCCGTTACGGTTCGCTGAACCGGGCGGCCCAAGCCATGTTTCTCGCCCAATCCACCGTGACCCACCGGCTCAAGCAGTTGGAACGGCAAGTGGGCACACCGCTATTCGTCCGCACCGCTACAGGCGTCAGCCTGACCGGGGAAGGGAGGCGCCTTCTGCCGGTTGCGGCCTCCGTCGTCGAACAGCTCCGTGCATTTACCCAGCACAGGGAAAAGCCTCAGGCGCTGACAATCGTTGCTGGCAAAGCGTTCGCGTCGTACGAGCTGCCCCGCCTGATCGGCGAGTACCGGCACGCTCACCCGCACTTTACCTGTTTCGTCCGCTCCACGCTTTACGAGGAATCAATCGCCGCCCTCCTCACCGGTGCCGCCGACATCGCCTTTCTTGGCCACGAGGTGTACCATCCGTACATTCATCAGGAGTTCCTGCCTTGCGACCGAATTCTCCTGGTGACCGCTCCCGAACATCCGTGGGCAAGCGGATTCCCCGGTTTTTCCCACTGGGGAGCAGAGCCCGTCATCGCTTTCGGCGACCATACCGCGCCGTTCCGGCAGCGGGTTGACCGGTTCCTGGCGCAGCACGGCGTATTTCCCAACGTCGTCATGGAACTGGACAGTTTCAGTGCAGTCAAAAAAATGGTCCTCCAGCAGCTCGGTGTCACCATGCTGCCGGAACGAACCATTCGGGAAGAGGTGGACGCGGGACGACTGATTGCCATGGACATTGCCAACGGCCAACTGACCCGCCCCACCTTGATTGCCTACCTGCATGCCAAAAAGGAGGACGACGCATTTCAGCAGTTTGTCCAGTGGATCAAAAGCGCCTACTAAACCAGCGTGAGGACGGTCACTTCCGGCCGGCAGAGAAACCGGACCGGCAAAATGGTCGTGCCCAATCCCCTGCTGGTATAGACCGGCATCTTGCGCTCGCCTGCCTGCATCAGGCCGGACACGTATTTTTGGCCAAGCGGTGGTGTCAATACGTGGCCGATGAGCGGGAGGCGCACCTGTCCGCCGTGACTGTGGCCGGACAACTGCAGATGGACATGATGACGGGCAGCCACATCGGCAAAGTCCGGTTCGTGCACAAGCAGGATTACCGGTTCGCCTGGGGCAATGCCCGCCAATGCCGCCTGCACGTCAGGCGTGCCGTGCAGCACGTCGTCCACGCCGACCACATAGAGACCGGCCCCTTTGTACTCTGTCCGCACATGTCGGTTGTCCAGGACCTGAAAGTCCGCATCCACGAGCGCCTGGTGGATAACATCCTGCTGCCCGTAGCGCCAGTCGTGGTTGCCCAGTACGGCAAACTTGCCGAGCGGCGCCTGCAGTCCCCGCAGCATGGGAACCGCCGCGGACAGCAGCCGCGTGCTCTCGTCCACCAGGTCGCCGGTAAAGCAGATCAGATCAGGCTTCTCCCGATTGATCACATCCACCACGCGCTGCAGTTGTTCCAATCCCCAGTACGGTCCCAGGTGCGTGTCGCTAAAATGGACCAGACGGACACCTTTCAGCACCTGCGGCCAATCGGGAAGTGTGATCGACAGCGAGACCACTTCCAGTTGATGCCGTTCCCACCCGTATCCGTAGGCTCCGCACAGTGCCCCCACCCCGAGCAGCCCCAGGAGCCAGTGCATGCCTTTTGTCATAAAACGCCTCCGGGTAATGACATCCAACCGCCGCTTACTCGTCGCAAGCGATTCTCTCATAGCCGTTGACGACCAGGTCCAGCTGCCCGGTCTCCGGATTGATTAACAGGCCGTGCACCGGCACCCCGCACGGCAGCAGTGGGTGGTTTGAAATAACCTCGACGCTTCGTTTCACGCTTTCCTCCACGCTGTCAAAGCCGCGCAGCCAGGTCTTCAGATTGATCCCGGCATTTAGCAGCAAGGAAATCGTCTCGTCGGTAATCCCCTGCTGTTTCATTCTGTTCAGCATGTCTTCGGCGGAGATCATGCTCATCCCGCAGTCGTAATGTCCCACGACCATCACTTCTTCCGCGTTCAAGGCATACAGCGCGACGAGGATGCTGCGCATGACACTGCCAAATGGATGGGACACGATCGCCCCCGCACTCTTCACGTGCTTGAAATCCCCGTTGCGCAAATTCATCGCCTTGGGCAGCAGTTCTTCCAGCCGGGTATCCATACAGGACAGGATCACCAGACGCTTGTCCGGGAATTTGGTTGTCTTGAATGCCTCGTATTCCCCACGAGCGACAAACCCGCGGTTGTACGCGAGAATCTCTTCCAGTTTGGTCATGCGTGATCACCACTCTTTGCAAGGGTTATTTCCTCATTGTACTAGAAAGAAGCAGGGAATCAACACATTGCGAGAAGTCCGCCAACGCAATGTGCCTGCTCGCAGCATGGAGGCTATACAAAAAGAACCCCCTCTTGGATAAGGGGGCAGGTTTCCAGAAAATGCTTTCCATATTTATTGAAGCTCCTCCAAGGCTTGCTGCAGCGTGGCCTTGGTCACCACCTTTTCAGTAAACGCAATGCCCAATTCGATCATGGTGTTGGCGATTTCCGGGCGAATCCCGGTGATGATCGCCTTGCATCCGAGCAGCCCGATTCCTTCTACGATGCGAAACAAATGGCCCACCACGGCTGTGTCCATGAACGCCACACCGGACAAATCAATAATAATTTTTTGAATCTTCAGGTTGGCAATTTGATTGAGCGTTCGCTCCTGCACTTTTTTCGCCCGATAGGTATCCAGGGTGCCGACAATGGGCAGCACCGCCATGGAAGCGGATAACGGAATGATGGGAACCGACAGGTCATCTATCGTTTCACGGTGGGAACGCAGCAGTTCATCCTTGTACTCGATGTAACTGGAGAAATAGTGGAAAATGTAATGATCCAAGAGAAAATTCGTTTTGATGCCAAGCTGGAAGACACCTTCCATGTCCAGTCCGACATTCTGATAATAGTTATGTAATAAATTCCAATACACCTTGCGAAACGCCTGGATCAATTCCAGTTTGATGACGAGCGGGACATCATTTCTCGCACCCGTCTTGCCCAGTTCCTTCGCGAGCATCGTCAGCTCATGCTGCCGCTCTTCGACCAGGAGTTTGGCCATTCTGACAAAAATGTCCCCTACATTAATATTGTACATGGAGTCGGCGATGAGCTGGTTGGTCCCTTTCGTTTCGTGGGCAAACAGCTCGTGAAAGCGATCTTCATTCATGGCGAAATACTCTTGAAAACTCTGGCCTTCCACGTATTGCATGTTCATATCCATCACTCCAATTTGTTCGATCATTTCAATCGGAAACTGAATGGTGAATGTTGTGCCGATGCCTTCTGTACTCTTTACCTCAATGGTTCCTCCATGTTGATAAATGGTTGAAAACACCTGTGTCAGGCCCATGCCCGTCCCCTCATCTTTTGTTGTGAAGAAGGGAGTACCCAACAGTTGAAGCTTTTCCCTCGGCACACCGACTCCTGTGTCCGAAATGCTGACGTACACAAAGTCACCCATACGGTAATGGTCGATGGTGATGATGCCTTCATGGGGAATGGCTTCAAACGCATTTTTCAAGAGATTGAAAAAGGCTTTCTTCAACTGGTTGCGTTTTCCCCAGATAACTTCATCACAATTGCGAAAGTTCCGGACAATTTGCACCCGATAGATTTGATCCTGAAACAAGTAGAGCAGAGACTCCAATTCGGAACAGAGATTGATCGAAAGATACGACTCTTCTTCCAAATCAGGTTTGCATACCTGCAGCAAATCCTGCAGCGTCGCAATCGCCTGGTCCAGTTCGGAACAGGCAATATCCAAATACCCATGGGAAATCTCTTCCTTGAGCAGCTGCAAAAATCCCTTCACTGCGGTTAACGGATTTCTCACTTCATGTGCGATCCCCGCTGCAATTTGGCCGATCGAAGCAAGGCGGCTCAAGGTATCTTCTGTCTTTTGTGTGTTATGGCTGCTTGGTTGCCCATTTGATTGCAACGATCCTCGTTCCTCTCCTTGAAGTTTCGATGTGGAATTCATCCATCAGTCGCTTTACGCCGGATAAGCCGAGTCCCAATCCTCGTGACGACGATCGCCGTTTGCCGTTGATCACGTCCTCAACATCGAGAATTCCCGGCCCTTCATCGGTAACGACCAAGCGTATTCCCTGTTCGAGCAATTCACAACAAATGATCCCCTTGCTGAAGGCGTGATCCAGTATGTTTCGGGTTAACTCTGACACGCTCACGAAAATCTTCTGCTGATCCGCCTCGGAAAAAGGGAGCTGCTTCATAAAATGACGAACCGTACTTAACGCAAAATAAATATCGTCTTCGGAAGAGATATTCACTTTTTGATAGGTGATCGGCACAGGAATCCTCCAAGGAACCAAACAAATTTCATTTTAATTTGGTTATAATGATGTTTATGAATATATCAATAAAGAATTATGTACTGCTCATCACTTCTGGCAGCAAGATATCCCGGGCATGTCTCATCCGGCCTTACCCCCTTCTGGATTGTAAAAAAATACCACTTCTTCATTGGTCATACGGAACCAATAAACAAGCGGTACTCGTAATGCTTCCAATTGTCAGTATCTTTGATACATCTATTTTCTTTTTTCTCAGCTTATTTTCGCTTCAATCCGCAGCTTATCAGCCACCATGGCAATAAACTCGGAGTTGGTCGGCTTTGCCTTTGTGTTGGAGACGGTGTAGCCGAACAAGCTGGAGATGGAATCCAGATTCCCCCGCGACCAGGCGACTTCGATGGCGTGGCGGATGGCACGCTCCACCCGGCTGGCTGTCGTGTTGAACTTTTTGGCGATGTCGGGGTACAGCACTTTGGTGATCGAACCGAGCAATTCCACATCGTTGTACACCATCGTGATCGCTTCGCGCAGGTACAAATACCCCTTGATGTGGGCAGGCACACCGATCTCGTGAATGATGCTGGTAATGCTGGCATCCAGATTGCGCCCTCTCACCGCCAGCGACGACTGCGGCTTGACGGCGCTGATAAACGAACCGGTCGGCTTGCTGCTGGTCATCTGGCGGATGCGTTGAGCCAGCACTTCCATGTCAAACGGTTTCAAAATGTAGTAGGCAGCTCCCAGTTCCACCGCTTTTTTCGTGATTTCTTCCTGACCAAACGCGGTCAGCATGATGATTTTGGGCTGCGGAGACAGACGCATGGCCTGAATCTGCTCCAGCACCGCCAGGCCATCGAGGTGCGGCATGATAATATCGAGAATCAGTACATCCGGCACGCTCTCCTGAAGCAGACGAATGACATCGTTGCCGTTGTACGCCACCCCGACGACGTTCATGTCATGCTGGCTGCTGATGTACTCTTCCAGCAGGTTCACAAATTCCCGATTATCATCTGCCAACAACACGTCAATCTTGTTCAAGGTCGTTCCTCCTTACAATCAACATCTATTTTGGAAAGAAGGTGGAATTGGTGATCTCAGAAGTATGTAAACGATCGGAATCTGTCCAAACCATCTTTTCACATGAAAAATTATTCGACAAACCCCAGGTCATTCCTGCCAATGACGAAAGATTGAATGATTTTTCCGATATTTCGACAATTCACAACTGCTTTTCGTCAGTATGCGTTCCCCCGTCGGCCGTCACTTGCGAAAAATGCGGCTGGATGCGGCAGCCCCCTTCCTTTTGCGCCCTGCACGTCTGGGCGATATCCGGTAAGGGACGCCCGCATAGAGAAGAGCCGCCGCGCCCAACGGGAGAGCGCTGACGGCTATTGAAGCGTGCTTCGGTTAGGGGCGTTTCTGCACGTCCCGCAAAGCCATGCGTTCGTGCCTGTAAGCTGGTCCTTACGCTATGCTGCATTCCCGATCGGCGCTTTGCCTTGCTGCGAGCGGACGGGTATGCCTGCCTCTTGCAGCATCCATTCAATGTAGCAGCCGTATCCCGAGGTGGGATCGTTGACAAACACGTGTGTGACCGCCCCGACAATCTTACCGTCTTGGATAATCGGACTGCCGCTCATCCCCTGAACGATGCCGCCGGTTTTCTCCAGCAGACGCTTGTCCGTTACTTTGATAATCATGCCCTTCGTGGCGGGGAAATGCTGCTTGACGACATTGACGATCTCTATGGAGAACTCCTCCACTTTTTGGCCGTCCACCACCGTGAGAATTTTGGCCGGCCCCTCCTTCACCTGCTCGGCAAGGGCGATCGGCATCGGCTCATTGTACAAACCGCGCTTTGGCTGCTCTTTCATCTTGCCAAAGATGCCGAACGGCGTGTTTTTGGTGATCGTCCCCAGGACTTCGCTTTCGTTGTAAAAGCGGGCAAATTTCTCCCCCGGGTTGCCGCTCTGTCCTTTTTCAATGGAGGTTACGCTGGCTGCGACGATCTGGCCGTCGCCCACGGCAATTGCCTGGCCGGTGTCCACGTCAGAGATCACGTGGCCCAACGCACCGTACGCCTTGGTATTGGGGTCAATAAACGTCAGTGTACCGACACCGGCTGCAGAATCGCGGATGTATAGCCCCATGCGGTACTCGTTGTCTTTTTTGTCTTTTGCCGGGTGCAGGGTCATGTTGAGCTTTTCCTTGCCGCGTACGACCAGCAGCTGTACGGGGGTGTTGCGCTCCCCTGCTTCGTTGACCAGTTTCTTGACATCATTCATGTCGTTGATGTACAGATCGTTTATCTTGACGATCATGTCCCCGACATGAATACCCGCTCGCTCCCCGGGCGAAACCTTTTCCTTGCCTGTGTCCACGAGATGGTGTCCGACGACGAGCACGCCCGCCGTCTGCAACTTGACGCCGATCGATTGTCCCCCGGGGATGACCCGCAAATCGGGCAGCACGTTTACGTTGACAGCGGTCAGCGGAACGTTGTGCCACTTGACCTGCAGCTGTGCCTGACCTGCGCGGCGCGGCTCGACAGACAGCGGTTTGCTCAAGTCGACGGTGACTTCCCGCGTCTTTGCTCCGTTTACGTGCAAAATGTCGGGGTTGCTGTTGATCAACGTCCCCATGACGGGCACGGAGACGCGAAGCTGTTGCAGTGAACCTTCCATCAAGCGCAATTCATGGGGGAAAGAAGTCAGGTCGCGGAACGGGGTGGAACTCACGACGAGCGCCGTGATGAGGAGAAGGAGACTTCCCATCCATTTTCTTCTGTTGTGACGGATCACCAGCAATCACTCCTACCGTTCCCTACCTACACCTACCTGATACACCTCCACCTTGTGTAGTTATAATGTTGCCTGCGCCCCAACGGATTATGTCAGGAAAATCACCCACGCACACACGCGGGAATGCGCCATCCGCCCCGTAAAAAAAGCTGTCAAACGCCGTTGACAGCTTTTCGTTGTTGCCCCAGCAAAATCATTTCGCGGGCATGTTCTTCGGTTTTGGACGTGACTTCGGCACCCCCCAGCATCCGGGCCAACTCCTTGACGCGCTCTTCGTCGGAGAGCCGCTCTACCACCGTCATCGTCTCGTGCTCACTCATTTCCTTGCGAATCAGGAAATGCGCGTCAGCCAACGATGCCACCTGCGGCAGATGGGTGATGCAAAGAACCTGCCGTTTCTGTGCCACGCGGGCCAGTTTCTCCGCAATCGCCTGGGCCGCCCTGCCGCTCACGCCGGTATCCACTTCGTCGAAAATCAGCGTCTGGACCTGATCGGTGCCGGCCAGGATCGTCTTGATCGCCAGCATGACCCGGGACAGTTCTCCGCCAGACGCGATCTTGGCCAGCGGACGAAGCGGCTCGCCCGGGTTGGGGGAGATGAGAAACTCCACCTGATCAATGCCGTTTGCATCGACGCGCCATTTGGCACCTTCCAGCTCAATCCCGTCCTCATCCGGCACCCGGCGGACGTCGATTGCGAAACGGGCCCGTTCCATGTGCAGATCTTTTAACTGCTGCTCAATCTCCCGCGCCAGCCGTTCGGCGCATTCGCGGCGGATCACGGACAGTTCCTGCGCTTCCACGGCCAGATCGGCCGCCAGTTCGCTCAGCCGGTGCTCCAACTGCTGCAGGCGATCCTCATAGTGCTGCATCTCGTCCAGCTCGTCCTGGATCGCAGCGGCGTACTCCAGAATGTCGTCCACGTTTTTGCCGTACTTGCGTTTCAGGTTCTGGATCTGGTCAAGCCGCCGCTCCACTTCCGCCAACTGCTCCGGTTCGAAGTCAAGCTGGTCGCTGAGCTGGCGAAGCTGCTGCACCACGTCTTCCATCTGATAGTATGCGCTCTGAACCGATTCCACAATCGGCGCGAGCTGCTCTTCGTACGACGCGATCCGCTCCAGCTCGCTCATCGCGTGGCCGAGCCAATCAAGTCCCCGCTGATCTCCGTAGAGGGCGCGGTAGGCGTCCTGTATGCCGGCGTACACCTTTTCAATGTTCATCCATTTTTTTCGCTGTTTGAGCAGTTTCTCGTCTTCCCCCGGGGTCAAGGCGGCCGCCTCGATCTCGTTCAACTGGTATTGAAGCAGGTCAATCCGCTGCACCAGTTCCCGCTCGTTGCGAGCCATCCGCTCCAGGTCCTGTCTGGTCTTTTTGTAGGCGGCGTAAAGCTGAGCGTACTCCTTTTTGGCTGGGCCCAACTCCGCCTCGCCGTACGCGTCCAGCCAGTTGATGTGCTTGTCCGCCTGCATCAGCATGTGGGTGTCGTGCTGGCCGTGCACGGTCACCAGCCACGGCCCCAGCTCCCGCAGCATTGCCAGGGTGACCAACTGGCCGTTGATGCGGATGATGCTTTTGCCCTGGCTGGAGATGTCGCGGCGCACGACCAACGTGCCGTCCTGCTCCACAGCGACGCCAAAGCTCTCGCACAGCGCCAGCGCCGGGTGGCCGGCGGGCAGTTCAAACAACCCTTCCACTTCAGCCCGCGTCTCTCCGTACCGGACAAAGTCGGCGGAAGCTCGCCCGCCCAGAAGCAGGCCGAGCGCGTCGATGATGATTGACTTCCCTGCGCCGGTCTCCCCCGTGAGGATGTTCAGTCCGCGTTGAAAGGAAATCGTGACCGATTTGATGATGGCAAAATTGCGAATGGACAGTTCCAACAGCATCGTGTGCAACCACCTTTACAACATGTCCAGGAAGCGCTGGGTGACTTCCCGGGAGTTCTCCTTTGAGCGGCAGATGATGAGAATGGTGTTGTCGCCGCTGATGGTGCCCATGATCTCCTCCCAGGACAGGTTGTCAATCAGTTCGGCTACAGCATTGGCGTGGCCTGACAATGTTTTCAGCACAATGAAGTGGTCGGCGTAGTCGATGCTCACGTAGGAGTCCACCAGCATCCGCTTCAGTTTTTGGATCGGGTTGAACTTCTGCTCGACAGGCATCGAATACTTGTAGCGTCCGTCCGGAAGCGGCACTTTCACCAGGTGCAGCTCTTTGATATCCCTTGATACGGTGGCCTGGGTCACGTTGAACCCTGCTTCCCGCAGACGGTCCACCAGTTCGTCCTGGGTCTCCACTTCGTAATTGCTGATGATTTCCCTGATGCGAATCTGTCGTTGTCCTTTGTTCATTGCCATTACTCCCACTCACCTTGTAGTTTCGTGCGTATCGTTTCAAAAAAGCCGCCTGTTTTCCACTTGATCAGCGGCGTGACATGCGGGGACTTCTTGACAAAAATCTGGTCGCCGCCTTCCAGCCGATAGCCAAACTGGCCGTCGATGGACAGTCCCATCTCCTGGTGGATGGCATCCACCTCGATGCGAATGATCTGATTGGCCGACAGCACCATCGGACGGGCGGTCAGCGAATGTGGGGCCACCGGTGTCAATAGCAGCATATCCACATTGGGTGCCACGATTGGCCCTCCCGCCGACAAGGAATAGGCGGTCGAGCCGGTCGGACTGGAGACGATCACACCGTCGCCGCTGAACGTCGCCACATAGTCGTCATCCACGTACACGGCGCATTGGATAATCCGGCAAAACGAGCCTTTGGCGATGCCGATATCGTTCATCGCGGTGTAGCTGGCCAGCGCCGTCCCGTTTCGCACCAGCGTCGCCTCCAGCATGGTCCGCTCCTCGATGTCGTACTTGCCGGAGAGCAGATTGTCCACGGCTACAGGCAGATCGTCCGGATCTGCTTCCGACAAAAAGCCGAGCGTCCCCAGATTGATGCCAAGTATCGGCAAGGAGCGGCCGGCCAACTGGCGGGCTATCCCAAGCAGCGTCCCATCTCCGCCCAAGACACACAGCAGTTGTGCTTCCCGGCCGATTTTTTCCAGCGAGGCTGCCAGCTCGGACCGCCCCACATCCGAGGCAATATGTTCATCAAGCAGGACGCGGGCCCCTCTCGCTTCCAGCAGGTACATCAACTCTCTGGCCACGATTCGGGCTTCCGGCTTCCCTTTGTTTGCTACGATACCAATCGATTTCATACGGCCCTCCCAAACGTCGTTGGTTGGAAATCCTTATACAAGTATACAACTTATCATGCATATAAAAAAAGCCTCGATTCTGCGTGATCGAGGCTTTTTGTCCCACATTTCACTTCAATTCGCGATGGGCCGCGGAGACCACTTCCGCCGTGTGCTTCAGCCAGGCGTCCGGAGTCAGGCCGCCCTCGCTTTTTCGCGCGTGCAGGAGAAACTCGATGTTCCCCTCGCCTCCAGTGATGGGAGAGTAATCCAATCCATGCAGAGAGAACCCGGTGTTGACAGCGAACTGGCCGATATCAACCAGCACCGCTTCATGAATATCCGGATCGCGGACGATGCCGTTTTTGCCGACGTTTTCCTTGCCCGCTTCAAACTGCGGCTTCACGAGGGCAACCACATCCCCGCCCGGTTCCAGAAAGCGGTACAAAACGGGCAGGATCAGCTTCAGCGAGATGAAGGAAACGTCGATCGAGGCGGCGTCCGGCCGCTCATCGTCAAATTCATCCGGGTCCATGTGGCGAAAATTGGTTCGCTCCATCACTACGACACGCTCGTCCTGCCGCAGGCTCCAGGCAAGCTGTCCGTACCCGACGTCAATCGCGTACACACGGCGCGCGCCGTGCTGCAGCGCACAGTCGGTAAAGCCGCCCGTCGACGCGCCAATGTCCATCATCACTCTGCCGTTCAGATCAATCCCGAACACGCGCAGCGCTTTTTCCAGCTTCAACCCGCCACGGCTGACGTAGGGATGCACCTCTCCCTTTACGGTGATCGGCGTGTCTTCAGGAATTTTGGTCCCCGGCTTGTCGCAGCGCTCGCCGCCCACCAGGACCAATCCGGCCATCACGGCGGCCTTGGCCTTTTCCCTTGTTTCAAAAAACCCTCGTTCGACGAGGAGCACGTCTACCCGTTCTTTTTTCATGCTTCCACAACGCCCCTTGTCATGGGCAGCAGGGCGCGCACGCGGGCAGCGATGGCGTCTGCCGTCAGCCCCACTTCCTCGCGCTGTTCCTTCACGCTGCCGTGCTCCACAAAGTAGTCGGGCACCGCCACCACTTCCACGCGCACCTGATGAAACCCGGCCGCCGCCAGACATTCGAGAACGGCGCTGCCAAAACCGCCCATCGCCGCTCCCTCTTCGACGGTGACGATGTCGTAGCCTTCCCGCGCCAGGCGGAACAGCAGCTCCTCATCCAGCGGCTTGCAGAAGCGGGCGTTGACCAGCATCGGTTGGATGCCTTCGCTGTCAAGCTGCTCCACCGCTGCCTCCGCCAGTTCGAAGACGTGGCCAAACGACAGGATGGCGACGTTTTTCCCCTCACGCACCACTTCCGCTTTGCCGATCGGCAGGACCTGCAGCTCCTCGTCCATTTTTACGCCGCGAATGGCCAGACGCGGGTAGCGGAACGAGATGGGGCCGTCTTCGTAGGCCACCGCCGTTTTCATCATGTGGCGCAGTTCGTTCTCGTCCTTTGGCGCCATGATCACCATGTTGGGGATCGTCCGCATGAACGCGATGTCGTACATGCCCTGGTGCGTCTCCCCGTCTGCTCCGACCAGGCCCGCCCGGTCGACGGCGAAGATGACGTTCAGCTTTTGGCGCGCCACATCGTGAATCAACTGGTCGTACGCCCGTTGCAAAAAGGTGGAGTAGACCGCATACACCGGTTTCAGCCCCTGCGTCGCCAGGCCGGCGGCAAAGGTACAGGCGTGCTGTTCGGCGATGCCTACGTCAAACAGGCGATCCGGAAATCGCTCACCAAACTTGAGCAGCCCGGAACCAGCCGGCATGGCCGGAGTCACGGCGACAATCCGTTCATCCGCTTCGGCGAGCTGGATCATCGTGTCCGCAAAGACGGACGTGTACGTCGGAGCAGACTTCGGCGTATGACCTGACTCGATCTTGTACGTTCCGATGCCGTGCCATTTGACCGAATCGGCTTCGGCGGGGGCGTAGCCCTTTCCTTTTTTGGTAATGGCGTGAATCAGTACCGGCCCTCTGGTCTGCTTGGCTGTCTTCAGCGAGTCGAGCAGCAGTTCCAGGTTGTGGCCGTCGATGGGGCCGATGTAGGTGAAGCCCAGCTCTTCGAATAGCACGCCGGAGACCAGCAAATACTTCAAGCTGTCCTTGAACCGCTCCGCCAGATGGGCCAGTCTGCCGCCCACGGCGGGTATCGATTTCAGCAGGTGCTCCAGCTCTTTTTTGGCGTTCCGGTAGTTTTCGGCAGAACGCAGCTTGCCCAGGTAATTGTGCAGCGCGCCGACGTTGGGGGCGATCGACATCTCGTTGTCGTTCAGGACCACGATCACGTTTTTCTTCTCGTGACCGATGTGATTCAGCGCTTCAAACGCCATTCCCCCGGTCAGGGCGCCGTCCCCGATGATCGCCACGACATGGTGCTTTTCCTTTTTCAGATCCCGCGCGGTAGCCATGCCCATCGCCGCGGACAGGGACGTACTGCTGTGTCCCGTTTCCCAGACGTCATGCGGGCTTTCGCTCATCTTGGGAAAGCCGCACAACCCCTTGTACTGGCGCAGTGTCGGAAACAGTTCGCGGCGGCCGGTGAGGATTTTATGTACATAGGCTTGGTGACCTACGTCCCAGATCAATTTGTCTTCCGGACTGTTGAACACGTAGTGCAATGCGAGCGTCAGTTCCACCACACCCAGGTTGGGAGCGAGGTGTCCGCCCGTTTTGGACAAGGTTTCCACTAGAAACTGGCGAATTTCACTGGCCAGCATGTACAGCTGGGGCAGCGAACACGTTTTCAAATCCTGAGGATTGTTGACTGTCGTCAGCAGCATTTTGATTCCTCACTTTCCAGTCGTTCTCCGTCAATTGGCATGCTGCAATCCATAAATGATAACGCAAACATCCGCTGCGTTCAGCTTGCTTCATTATAACGGTTTCTTGGCGAAAAGACCACTTTCATCTGCCAGAGGCCCGCCATGCTGCCGTAATCACCCGGACTGTCCGCTCCGGGGAGAAAAATAAAAAGCCGGCTTTCCCTGCGGATAGCCAGCATTTGTCGATAAATGTGGTTCAAAAGAACCGGGCGTGAATACCTGACCCGTTTACTTTGTCCGGTTCATCACGTAATCGGCCAGCGGGGCCAAGGCCGAATGTTCCAACCCCGCTTCGGCAAGCGCGGCTTTTGCCTCCGCGATCAGCTGGACGAGCCGCTCTTTGGACGCCTCCAGTCCGAGCAGCGCAGGATAGGTGGCCTTCTGCCGGTCGGCGTCGCTGCCCACCGCCTTGCCCAGTTGGGCTTCATCCCCTTCCACGTTGAGGATGTCATCCTGGATTTGAAACGCCAGTCCGATACAGAGCCCATAGCGGGTCAGCGCGTCCATCTGCGCCGGCGTCGCCTCGGCCAACCACCCGCCGCCGCGCAGCGCGGCAATCAGCAGGTCGCCGGTTTTGTGCCGGTGGATGTACTCCAATTCTTCCAGGTTGAGGCGTTTGCCTTCCCCTTCGATGTCTGCCATCTGCCCGCCGACCATCCCGGCGGAACCGGCCCGCTTTCCCAGTTCGGCAATCAGCCGGACGGTCGTCTCCGGCTTTACCTCCGGATCGTCCATGTACGCCTCGGCGATGTAGCCAAACGCACGCGTCAGCAGCGCATCCCCGGCCAGAATCGCGGTCGCTTCCCCGAACACCTTGTGATTGGTCGGTTTGCCGCGGCGAAGGTCATCGTCGTCCATCGCCGGCAGGTCGTCGTGAATCAGCGAATAGGTATGAATCATTTCCAGCGCGACGGCGAAGGGAATCCCCCGCTTCAGCGGCTTGTCCAGCGCTTCCAGTACCGCCAGCACCAGCATCGGACGCAGCCGTTTGCCGCCCGCCATCAAGGAATATTTCATCGATTCGTACAGTGTATGCGGCACGCCGTCCCGTTCCAGACCGGGAAGCAGGTGTTCTTCGATCAATGCCGTCTTTTCAGTCAGGTAGGAAGCGAAAGCGTCGGTCATTGCGCTTCGCCCTCCACGTGGAACGGCTTTTGCTTCCATTGGCCGTCTTCCTCCACCAACTGGGTGATTTTCGCTTCGATTGCATCCAGCTTTTGACTGCAGATGCGGGACAGCTTCACGCCTTCCTGATAGAGGCTGATCGCCTCCTCCAGCGCGATATCCCCCTCTTCCAGACGGTGGACGACTTCCTCCAGCCGCTTCATCGCCTCTTCAAACTGCATGTCAGTCTCTTGATCCGTCTTCTTCCGCGCCATTACGCTTCTCCTCCCGGTAAATCTGTTCCACGCGTGCCTGAGCACTGCCATCACTTAATCGTACCATGAGAGTGTCTCCGGGGGCAAACTGGTCGACTGACTTGATCAACCGCCCGTTGGCATATACCAGGGAAAAGCCGCGCTGCATCACTTTCAACGGGCTTAGCGCATCCAGTTGACCGATCCGAGCGGCAAATGCCATTCGCACCTCATTCACCCGCTGCCGGACCAGCTCATCCAGGCGAGACCGATGCGCGCTGACGGCCCGCCTGCGCTCCGCGACCGCTTCCGTCGGCCGGAACCGTTTCAACTGGGCAGCCACCAGTTCATACCGCTCCGTGCGACGGCTCACCAACTGCTTCATCGCCTGACGCATGCGGCTCTGCACGTCATCCAGGCGCTGCTGCGCTTCTTCCACCCGCCGCTTGGGCCGGCGCATGGCGTAGGATTGCATCAGGGTTTCCAGTCGTTTCCGTTCAGAAGCCATCTGTCCGCGCAGCGCCCTGTGCATTCGCGCGTCCAGCTGCTTGACTCGTTCCACCCACTCCAGGTAATGCGGCACGGCCAGTTCGGCAGCCGCTGTCGGAGTGGCCGCCCTCACGTCTGCGACAAAATCGGCGATGGTCACGTCAGTCTCGTGTCCCACGGCGGAGATGACCGGAATCCGGGATGCGGCGATCGCCCGCGCCACCTGCTCGTCGTTGAAGGCCCACAGCTCTTCGATCGAGCCGCCGCCCCTGCCGACGATCAGCACGTCGATGTCAGGCTGCTGATTGATGATGTGGATCGCCGCCACGATCGACGCCGGAGCTTCCGCCCCCTGGACGATCGCCGGGGACAGGACGATCTCCGCCTGCGGGTAGCGCCGTCTAATGGTGGTGCAGATGTCGCGGATGGCCGCACCTGTCGGCGATGTAACCACGCCAACGCGCTTGGGAAAGCGCGGAAGCGGCCGCTTCCGTTCCTGGGCAAACAAGCCTTCCGCAGCCAGCTTCGCCTTCAACTGTTCAAACGCCAAATAGAGGGAGCCCAGCCCGTCCGGCTGCATCTCCCTGGCGTACAGTTGATAGACGCCGTCCCGCTCATAGGCAGAGATGGAACCACGGACAATCACCTTGGTTCCATCTTTGGGCAAAAAGCGCAAAAAGCGGTTGTAGCTGGCGAACATGACCACTTTCATGCGGGACTGGCTGTCTTTCAATGTCAAGTACATGTGGCCGCTGGTGTGGTGGGTAAAATTGGACACTTCCCCCCGCACCCAGACGTCCTGCAGGTGCTGTTCCCGTTCCAGCACCTGCTTGATGCAGCGATTCAAGTCGCTGACCGTATATACATGTCGCGTGTCCATGCGCTCCCTCCCTTATCGGGCGGTTTGTTTTCTGGCAGCGGCGACGGTGTTTTTCAGCAGCATGGTAATCGTCATCGGGCCGACACCACCGGGGACGGGCGTGAGATAGCCGGCTACCTCCCGCACCTCCTCAAACTTGACATCCCCGACCAGCTTGCCGGTCTCAATCCGGTTGACGCCGACGTCAATCACCACAGCGCCCGGTTTGACGTGTTCCCGCCCGATCAAATGAGGCTTGCCTGCCGCCACGACGAGAATATCTGCCTGCCGAGTATACGCGGCCAGGTCCACCGTGCGGGAGTGGCACATGGTCACCGTGGCGTTTTCCTGCTGCAGCAGGAAGGAGACCGGCTTGCCCACGATGTTGCTGCGGCCGATCACGACCGCGTGCTTGCCTGCAATGGGCGTTCCCGTCCGCTTGATCAATTCCACGATGCCGTGCGGCGTGCAGGGAAGCAGTGTGTCATATCCGATCATCATGTTGCCGACGTTGAGGGGATGGAAGCCGTCCACATCCTTTTTCGGCGCGATGGCTTCGATCACCGCTTTCTCGGAGATGTGCGGCGGCAGCGGCAGCTGCACCAATATGCCGTGAACGTTCGGATTTTCATTCAATTGATGAATCAAGTCCAACAGTTCCGCTTCGCTGATGGAAGCGTCTTTGTAAATGACCTCCGAGCGGATGCCCACCTCTTGACACCCCCGCTCCTTGCCGCGAACGTAGGAGTGGGAGGCAGGGTCATCCCCCACCAAAATCACCGTCAATCCTGGTTCCACGCCCTGTTTTTTCAATTCTTCCACATCATTCGCCAATTCTGCGCGAATGTCCTGTGCAATGTCCTTCCCGTACAAAATGGTCGCTGCCATGGAGAAGAAACCTCCTTCATCAAGTTCGCTACCCTTAGTGTAGCGACTCAAGGAGTTTATGTAAAGGCGAATTTTAAAAAGTTCATATCCTCTTAACGTTCGCCTTTCAACTTCATCCATCCCAGCATTGCCACGCCGTATGCATTGTCCCCGGAGTACTCCGGGTCGCAAAAATAGAGACTGGCCTTGACGGCCGGGTGCTCCAGCCGTCTGATCAGACGCTCGCGGATGTACCGGTTGGCGGCGACTCCCCCGACGATGAGAATCTCCCGCGGCAGCCCCGCTTCGACAGCATGGCGCAGTGCCTTTTCCAGCGTATTGGCGATACACTGTTCTGTCGCCCTCGCAATGTCCGCCGGATCTATGGTCCCGCTTTCCACTGCCCGCAGCAGCGACGCCTCCGGTCCGGAGAAACTGAACGACATGCCGTCTACTGCGGACGCCACGCGAAACTCCCCTTTGGCTTCACATGCCATTTTTTCCAGGAAAGGACCCGCAGGAAACGGCAGTCCCAGCGCCACCCCGATCCGGTCCACCAACTGCCCGGCGTGGAGGTCGATCGTTCCGCCTATCTTCTCAATGCGGTATCCGGCCGCCTCCCGTTCGCATTTCAACAGCTCGCTCGTCCCGCCGGACAGGTGAACGGCGAGAAAGCTGTCGCCCTGAGGCCGTTTTTCCGCGGTGAACTCTCCTGCCGCGATATGCCCTTCCTGGTGGGTCGTCAACAGGCAGGGTACCCGCAGGTAGGCGGCCAGAGACTTCGCCAGCCCTTCCCCCACCTTGAACACAGGCATGTACGATCCCTCCACGGGACGCGGCTTTTCGCTGGCACATACCGCAACGATTTCGTAGTCGTTCCACTTCAATTGCTCGCTCAACTCCGGCAGGTTCATCACATGCTGAAAGACGGCTTCTGATTGCTGCAGGCCGCGCTTTCCTTCCTTCACCTTGAGAAGGCGCTTTGCTTCTGCCACAATCCGGCCGTCTTCCTCTGCCAAGCACAGCGATGTCCGGTAGTTGCTCGTATCAATTCCCAACAATACCTTCGTCATGCTGTCTCACCTGCTTGTTTTACGCCTGGGCGGTCTGGCGCGACTGCAAAAAGCTGGACAACACGCCGTTGATGTAACGGTGCGACTGCTCGTCACTAAACAATTTGGCGATCTCGATCGCTTCGTTCATCACGACTCTGTCCGGCACGTCCGGTTCGTACATGATTTCAAAAAATGCCAGGCGGAGAATGGCCCGATCCACGTTGGCAATGCGCTCCAACTGCCAGCCGCGCAGGAATTTGCGAATTTCCGCGTCTACCTCTTGCTGGTGCTTTAACGTGCCTTCCACCAGATAACGCAGGTACGACGGATCTTCCTCGCTGTCTTCCATGACGAGGTTCAGTGCGTCTTCCACCTGCACGTCAGCCATGTCGATCTGGAACAGGCATTGGACTGCTTTTTCTCGTGCTGTTCTACGTTTCATTGCGTTCACCTTCTACTCAAAAATCCGTTGCAAACGATGGTCCGACCATCACCGAAACTTGCCGGGCAGGATGCGGTCCAGGATTTCCCGCAAATCTTCCTTGTGGTCCAGCTTGCGGCCGATGTAATACCCTGTGCCGACAAACACGACAATCACCAGTGTATCCCAAAAACCGACGAAAAGGTAGATGATGCCGAAAAAAAGACCGGCCGCCACACCCAGTAGTTTCCCCTTGTGCTCCCACAACAACTCCCATAACATGCCGTTCACCCTCTATTCCACCCGCCTGCGGGCCGCGTAAATCTCAGACTGTGCCACTTCGGTGACGACGACAGCCACTTCGGAAATCATGACGCCGGCGATGCCTTCCACCTGCTCCTTGACAACGGTCTGCAGCTGCTGGGTCAAATCCGGCAGCGGGGTTTCCCCGTCCACAGAGACGCGCAGCAGGATCATGTTGCCGCTCTCGTGCGCCCTGACTACCGTTTTCAGATCGCGAACGCCTTTCACGCGCCGCGCCGCCCGCTCGGCGATCGTCTGGATCGTCTGCAGGGTAATGTTCACTTCCCCCAACTCACTGCGCTGCCGGATGCCCCGTTCCCTTTTCGGTTGGCGGGAGCGAAACGAACTGAAAAAGAAACGCAGGCTGACAATCAGAAAGATTATGGCGACGATCAGATACGCAGGATGGCTGCCGGTCAGCATTTGCTCCACATAGGGGCGCAGATAGGCAGCGGGGATCAGGCCGCTGGTCGCCCCGATGGCAACGCAGGACAGCACAATCAGGGCAAAGCTGTACAGCGTCAAGATAAAGCGGTCAAACAAATTCACACACATCTTCCTTTCGCCTTGTTTGAACAGGAGGCCATCCCGGCAATGATGAGGAAAATGCCCCCTGGCTAGCAGGGGGCATTGGTTCCGCTGCCGTCTAGCGAACCCGCTGGTACTCTTCTACGGCGGCCGGGGCTTTTTCTTCGCTCTTCAGCTCTACATCGACGATATGTACGTTTACTTCCACAACCGACAGCCCTGTCATGCTCTCGATCGCGTTGCGCACATTATCTTGAATATTCCGAGCGACATCCGGGATGCGGTGTCCGTATTTCACAATGATCGATACATCAACTGCCGCTTCGCGCGATCCCACTTCGACGCGAACGCCGCGAGCAATATTTTTACGGCCGAGCCGTTCGGCAATCTCGCCTACGAAACCGCCGCTCATATGGGCCACGCCTTCCACTTCCGAGGCGGCCATGCCGGCGATGACTTCCAAGACTTCGGGAGCGATCTGGACTTTGCCAAGCTCTGTTCTCTCTAAATCCGGAGTAAACTCTTCCATGCTTCGCACCTCCCTGCGGTTTTATACTCCATTATAGCAAGCACCCACTCATTTTACAAATCAAGGCAAGATCAGGCTTCATCCAGCTGAAGGTCATAGTTGTCCAGGAATTTGGTGTCAAACTCTCCGCTGATGAACACCTCGTGATCCATCACCTTCAAGTGGAACGGGATGGTGGTGGTGATCCCGTCGACGACGAATTCTCCGAGCGCCCGCTTCATCCGCTCGATCGCCTCCTGTCTGTCCTTGCCCCAAACAATCAGCTTGGCGATCATCGAATCGTAATACGGCGGGATGGTGTAACCGGCGTAGGCGGCGCTGTCCACCCGCACGCCAAAACCGCCCGGCGCCAGGTAGTTGTTGATGCGTCCCGGCGACGGCATGAAGTTTTTGGCTGGATTCTCCGCATTGATACGGCACTCGATCGCCCATCCGTTCAGCTTGACGTCGTCCTGGGAGAACGACAGCGGTTGGCCGGCTGCAACCAGAATCTGCTCCTTGATCAGGTCGATGCCGGTGACCAGCTCCGTGACCGGATGCTCCACCTGGATGCGCGTGTTCATCTCCATGAAGTAAAATTGTCCGTATTTGTCCACCAAAAACTCGACCGTGCCGGCACCGTGATAGTTGACCGCCTTGGCGGCTGCGACGGCGGCTTCCCCCATCTGCTTGCGCAGTTCCTCGCTGAGAGCGGGGGACGGCGCTTCTTCGATCAGCTTCTGATGACGCCGCTGGATGGAACAGTCGCGCTCGCCCAGGTAGACGACGTTGCCGTACTTGTCGGCCATGATCTGAATTTCCACGTGGCGCGGGCCTTCCACGAACTTCTCCAGGTAGACGCCCGGATTGCCAAACGCCGTTTTCGCTTCGCTTTGCGCCTGGCGGATTGCTTTTTCCAAATCCTCGTCGTTGACGGCGACGCGCATGCCACGGCCGCCACCGCCCGCTGTCGCCTTGACCATGACCGGATAGCCGATCTCATTTGCAGTACGGATGGCGTCGTCAATATCTTCGATCAGACCGTCCGTACCGGGCACTGTGGGCACGCCCGCCGCTTTCATCGTCTCCTTGGCGGTGGACTTGTCCCCCATCTTTACGATCGCTTCCGGGTCCGGCCCGATAAACGTGATGTTGCAGGCGGCACAGATTTCGGCAAAGTCGGCGTTTTCGGCCAAAAAGCCATACCCCGGATGAATCGCGTCGGCCCCCACCTTGGTCGCCACGCTCATGATGTTGGCAATGTTGAGGTAACTGTCTTTGGACGCCGTCGGCCCGATGCAGTACGCTTCATCCGCCATCTTGACGTGAAGCGCGTCACGGTCTGCTTCGGAGTAGACCGCGACCGTCCGAATGCCCAACTCGCGGCAGGCGCGGATGACCCGTACGGCAATCTCGCCGCGGTTGGCAATCAACACTTTCTGGAACATTCCGCTCTCCTCCACTTTATTCAGGCTTTACCAGGAACAGCGGTTGACCGAATTCCACCAGCTGGCCGTCTTCGACCAGCACCTTCACGATTTCCCCGGTCACTTCCGCCGTGATTTCGTTGAACAATTTCATCGCCTCTACGATGCAGACCACCTTGTCCGGCGTGACCTTGTCACCCGGCTGCACGTACGGCGGTTTGCCCGGCTCGGGAGCGCGGTAGAAGGTGCCGACCATTGGCGACACGATCTTGTGCAGGTTGGCTTCTTCCTGTGCCGGTGCCGCCGGTTTTGCTGCTTCCGCAGGCGCGGGGGCTGCCGGCGCTTCCACTGCCGTCACCTGAGCCGCCGGAACAGCAGCGGGTGCCGCCTGCACGACCGGCTGCGGAATTACGACCGTCTCGGCTTCTACCGATTTTTTCAGAGTCACTTTCGTCCCGTTCATTTCCAGTTCAAATTCATTAATGGAAGATTGATCGATCAACTTAATGATTTCGCGGATTTCATGAATTTTTAACACGCGTACGCACTCCTTTGTTTCAATGGATGTCCAGGGAGTTTACAAGAGTATGTAGGATCAGGTCATAAAACCATGGTAGCCTGTCTCCATCCCCAACGTCAAGAAAGGATTTCCCCTCTGCTCTCGCTGGAGAAGAGGGAAAATCCTTACAAGCATACCCGATTCAGCCGCACTTTAGTATGGCCAAAAACGCGAGTATGGTCTAAAACGCGAATGGGAGGATGAATCACCCCGCACGCCTACGAAGCCTGGAACCTGACGGTCACGTTGCTGGCGGAGACGTTCAGGTGCTGTTTCACTTGGGCGATGATGTCCACGACTTCATCGGCATTCAGTTTGTCTTTTTGGACGATTACCGTCACCTTGCCGTCCTGCACGAACACGACCGCGTCTTTGTAGCCGCTCGCCTTCAGCATCTCTTCCAGCCCCATCGTGGCTGATTCGAGCTTGGACAGCTCGTCGTACTTCGCTTTTGCTTCGGCGACCGCCTGCGGCGTGGCATCGGCGCTGCTCATGATTGCCAGCTGCTCGTCTTTTTGCTGCTGGGTCTGCGCTTCCCGTTTCATCTTGTAGCCTTGGAAGATCTCGGCCGCCGACTCACCCACCGTCATCAGCGCGCTGTCTTCCTCCTGCTTGTCGGCAGCCTGCTTCGCGTCATCCGGCGCAGCGGCTGGCGTTTGGGACGAATCTGCGTTTGCCTCGGCTTTCCCTTCCACAGGTTTGGCGTCCGGCGCCGGTTTGTCCGTTTGCTTGGTTTCCACGATCACACCATCCAGTTGGTCCTGCTGCTCCTGGCCTAACGCCGGCATCTGCTCCTGCGGCCCCTTCACCAGGTAGTAGCCGGACAGGACAACCATCACCGCCAGCATCGTCAACAACCATACTGTCTGTTTTCTGAGCATCATCTGCCATTCCTCCTAACCCTTTTTGGGCAAAATGGATATCTTGTAAGCGGGGACGTCCAGCACTTTTTGGACGGCCTCGGTGATCCACGCCTTGACCTGAATATTGTCGGCTCCCTTGGCGACGACCAGCACGCCCCTCACCCGGGGTTTCAACGTCTTAATCACTACCGGCTGATCCTGCTTCCCGCTGATTACGACCACCTGCTCGTCGCGCGACTGTTCGCTCTGATTGCGGGTAGCCCGATCCTTGTCCGTCTCCTGATTGGTGGAAGAACGCGTGTTGCGGTTTTTTTCCACGACCAGCTCCGGGGTGGAATCCAGGTTTACCATGACTTCGACGCTGCCGACTCCGATTACATTGCCGAGGATTTCCCGCAGCTGCGTCTCGTACATGTTCTCGTATTCAGCAATGATGTCGGGAGCGGACGATCCTCCAATGGCCGGCACGCTCGCTTCACCGTCCGGCGGGCCGGTCGGATTGCTGCCCTCGACTCCGAAGCTGAGCGGCTGATCCCGCTCCACTTTCAGGAAGTCGGTCAAAATCATCACCGCCATGCCAATGCCCATGATGACGATGAAGTAATGGATCGGCCTCAGCTTTTTGTCGCCGCCATCCCCCTCCCACAGTTTTTTCAGCTTGGCAAACACGTCCTTCACCTCGCTCATATGATTCCTTCTTCAGCGCTGTTCACCCGGCCGGCCGCGACAGGACGACCACCTGCTCCTCCGTCAATCCCCACTGCTGGGCGACGTCGCGGGCAATCCGCCTGTACAGGGGATTGTCTTGCTGCTCCGCCTTCGGCACTTCCGCCGGGTCAACAGAGGACGGCGGCCTGCTCAGATCGATGTGCACCGGCTGAATCGGCTCAATCGGCTTGATCTCCCCGGAAGACCGCTCCCTCTCCTCTCCCACGATCAGTTCGATGCGGCGCAGCTCCGGCTGTTGGGCGCTTTGCTCCAGGGTTACGTTCACGCCGCTAAGCTCCAGTCCGTACGCCTCTTTTACGCGGGCGCGGACCGCTTCCTCCACCTGCTTCTGCACGTACGCCCGCACCTGCTTGTCACGCGCGCCCGCCAGCTTTTCTGCGATGCGCTTCCACTCGGCATCGGCGGGGCGGTCCAGCTCTGCCTGATAGCGGTCAATCTGGAGCGCCAGTTCTTCCTGCGAGAGATTGAACAGGGAAAAAACGGGCGAAATGATCGTCAGCAAGAGAATCAAACCCATGACCATTTTGACGTACCGCTGCAGACTGGTATTGGGCAGGATCAGATCGAGAAAGGCGGCGAGCAGCACCAGCAGGATGATTTTTTTCAGCCACAAGGTCAGCCATGTCATTCGCTTCACCTACCGAACCATCATGGAGATGTTGCCGGCCGCGATGATGATGGTAATGGCGAGAAAAAACATCAGACCCACCGTTGCCAGCGCGGCAAAGACGAACACGAGGCTTTTGCCGATCGTCCCGAGCGCACTGATGATCGGGCTGTTGCCAAGCGGCTGCAGCACCGCCGACGAGAGATTGTAGATCAGGGCCAGCACCAGGATTTTGATGGCCGGAAACGCGCACAGGATGACGAGGATCAGCACGCCCGCCAGACCGACTGCGTTTTTTACCAGGAGCGACGCATTCAGCACGGTGTCGGCGGCGTCGGAAAACATCCGTCCCACGATGGGGATGAAGTTGCCGGTGAGGTATTTGGCCGTCCGCAGCGTCACCCCATCCGCCACCGCCGAGGTCGCCCCCTGGATGGAGATGACGGCGAGGAACATCGTCAAAAACGAGCCCAGCGCTCCCATCGCAATATTTCGCAGCAGCGTCGCCAACTGTGTCACCTGGTACCGCTCCGAAAACAGGCTGGCGATGGACAGCATGGCGGACAGAAACAGCAGCGGGAAAATGATCGCGGAAATGAACAGCCCGCTGGTGTTGATCATGAAGATAATCAGCGGATGAAACATCGTCGCCGACGCCAGGTTGCCCACGGAGGCGAGCAGGGCTATCACCAGGGGAATCATCGCCAGCATGAAGTCGGACATGTTGTTGATCGCGTCCTTGGCGTAGGTGATGGCCACGTGAAAGCTGTTGATTGCCAGCACCATCAGCACCAGATAGGCAATAGAGTAGGCGACGATGGTGACCGTGTTCCGTTCAAACGCGTTTTGCATCGTTTCCAGGATCATCGCAAACACGGTGATGATGATGATCGAGCTGAGCAGTTTGCCGTTCATCAAAATCTCGTGAAGGAAGAATTTGGCCATGCCCTTGAGAAACCCCGTGATGCTGAGCTCCCCTTGCTGCATCAGCAATTGGATGAAGCCAGGTGCTTTCACGTCGGGCAGGTAGCCCTTGTACTCGCGCTGGAGCTGCCGCCAAAACTGCTCCACACGATCCAACTCGAGGCCGTCCGCTTGATCCTTGACCAATTCGTCGATGGTCTGGGCGGCGGGAGCGGGTGAAGCCGATACGGTGACGGCCGGCAGCACCACCAGCAGAATCAGCAGGATGACCGACAAGCCTGCACGCGCCACACGCATCTGCATCCCTCCTCTCCCTTACGCCGGCAATAGGTTAATCACGGTTTCGATGATGATTTGAATGATCGGAACGGCCATGACCAGAATCAGCACCTTGCCCGCCAGCTCAATTTTGGAAGCGATTGCTCCCTGGCCCGCATCCCGCGTCATTTGAGCGCCAAATTCGGCAATGTAGGCAATTCCGATGATTTTGAGGATCGTTTCCAGAAAGACGAGATTCAGATCAGCCTGCACGGCCAATTTCTCGAGAATGCGGATCACTTCGGCGATCTTGCCGATGAGAAAGTAGAAGATGAACACGCCGCTGGCAAGCGCCAGAAGAAAGGCGAACATCGGCTTCTGCTCCTTGATGACCAGCGCGAGAATCGTAGCCACCAGTCCCAGCCCGACGATCTGCACGATTTCCATTCTGCCTTCCCTCCTCAGTTGAACAGGAAGACGCGTTTTACCTCGGAAAACAGGTCACCAATAAAGTGAGCCACCATGTACAGCACGATGATGAACCCCACCAGCGTCGCCCAGTGCGCGATGTCTTCCTTGCCCGCCTGCTTCAGCACCGTGTGCAGAATGGCCGTGATAAACCCAACCGCCCCGATCTGAAAAACAGGTGTCAAATCAAAATCCACTGTGAACACCTCGCCTTTAGAACATCAGGATGACGACCAGCAGGCCGCACAGGAAGCCGAGGCTTTTGTACATCTTTTCGTACCTCCCTTGCTCTGCGCGCGCCTCTTCTTCCAGCCCGCGCAAATGGGTGACGGCAAGGCGCAAATGTTTCTGCTGGTCTTCCCGGTCGGACGAGCCGAGAACCTGCCCCAGGCTGCTCAACACATCTCGTTCCTGCCTGCGCAGTGCTGTCTGCGGCCAATGTGCGTCGATCGCCTGCCGGAGGGCGTCTTCCGCCGTCTGGGCCCGCTCGGTGATCAACAGCTCGGCCGCAGTCAAAAACAGACGGCCCACCTCGTCCGGTACGCGATGTCCAATTTTGACGAAGGCACGGTGCAGGGGGGTCAGACCGTACACGATTTCCGTCTCCAGCATCTGCAAGGCGACCAGCAGGGCGCGCAGCTGCACGGGACGAAACGCGTAATTGCGGCCGATCTGCCAGCCGATCATGGACGCGGAGAACAAAATCAACACGGCGCCAATCAGCTTAACCATGCGATTTTCTCCCTATCCACCCGAGTCAGGCTGCCATCGTAAACCGCTTCGACCGTCCCTACGCCATTTGTCCTGCTGAGCAGGATGTAGCGGGAAAACGCGCCGTACTGGATCAACCTGCCCAGTGTTGGTCGCTGAGCCACTTCGCTGACGTCGGCGCCGTGCGCGGTGCAGATGACCGCTACCCCGGCGTGAATTGCCTCCCACACCGCCTCTCCGTCTTCGGTCCGGCCGATTTCGTCGACGATCAGCACATCTGGCGACATCGAGCGAATCAGCATCATCATCCCGACTGCTTTGGGACAAGCATCCAGCACATCGGTGCGCGGTCCGACGTCCCGCTGCGGCACGCCGTTGAGGCAGCCGGCCAATTCGGAACGCTCGTCCACAATGCCGACTTTCCGGCTGGACGCCCATTCGTTGCCGTAGCTTAAAGAACGGGCGATATCGCGCAGCAGCGTCGTTTTTCCGCACTGCGGGGGAGAAATGATCAGGGTGTTGTGCACGCGTCCATTCTCGAACAGAAACGGAAGCACGCGGTGTGCCGCTCCTTTTTTCTCGCGGGCGATGCGGATGTTGAAGCTGGTGACGTCGCGGATGCCTTTTACTTCTCCCTTCTCCATCACCACTTTGCCGGCGATGCCGATGCGATGGCCGCCGACGACGGTGATGTATCCCCGCTTCAGCTCTTCTTCCAGCGCGTATAGCGAGTGTTGGCTCACCTGGTTGAGCAGCTTGACCGCCTGCTCCTCTGAAAAGATCCACCCCTGTCTGGCAATCGCGGTCAGCTGGCCGGAAGGCGTCACATAGCTGGACTGCTGTCCGTAACGTATTTCCATCGGCTGATTTTGCCTAAGGCGTATCTCCTCCAGATGCTCTCTGACGGCGGAGGGCAGCGCTGTCAGAATGCTGCGGACGGACGCCGGCAAAATCGCCATGATCTCCTTCACCATCGTCCCCTCCTTTTGCGGCTGGCGGGTGGTGCCAGCCTTTGTCCACTTTGACTTACCTCCATCCTATGCGCCCATGGACGAGTTTTATGCCAAGAAAAAACGCCTGCCGCAGGGCAAGCGCCAAACGGCAGACGCGCATGCGAAGAGACAAGCCAGATTGACCGGCAAATCCGGCCGCGAGCTCGTATGTCTGCCGGAATCGATGTACTCATGTCGGGTTGATCGGCTCGTACTCGGCTTCGTCGCGATACGGCTCGACGATGTAGTGGTGGTAGCCTTCACCGTCCACACCTTCGTGAAAAAAGAGAACCTCCCGGCAGGATGGACACTCAAGGGCGTGCGACGACAAGACGTGATCACGCTCTCCTGTCTCGTACAAATGCGCATCCTCATCGTCATCGTGATCGGCGAATGACTCGTACGCTGCCTGCCCATCCACGGAACAGTCCTCTACGGTCTCGTACAGGGCCTCATCGTCGTTGAACAGGTACAGCTCCACGTCTTCCAGGTCTTCGTCGATGGCCTCCGCGTAACGCTCCGTTTCTTCCACGCGGGCGTGCAGCTCGCGGAACGCACCGTAGATGTCGTCGACCAGTTCAATCATCTCCGCGAGAATCTTTCCCTCTCGGCTGTTCTCCTGTATGTCCAGTCCTTCCGCCAATCCGCGCAGATAGGCAATGCGGTTTTCCAACGTTTCCAACATGATGGGCTTCCCTCCTCTAACCGGTGCTTGCCCTATTGTTCCCGAAAGACGTTCTGGTTACCAATCCAATCTGCCGAACATGTCCGCTTACTTGCGCACGCCGATAAAGATGCAGACGATGCCGAGGAAGATCCAGGCAATTTTGGTGAAACTGATCCGGTCCGACATGCCGATCAACCCGACGGTCGTGGTCGTCAGCAGCACCAGCGGCCCAACGATTGCCAGACTGGAGTTGATCAGCAGGGCCTTTTCCACTTGGTTCACCTTCAAGATCAGCAGGGCGACCAACAGTTCAAGCGTTCCGGACATCATCCTGAGCGCAGCCATCCCGAGTATTGCTTTTTCCCACATCCAGCCTCGTCCTCCCTCCTCTTCCTCACTCTATGCCCGTCCTCGCCGGTTTCATCACACCTTTTGGCTGGGCAATAGCCTATGGGCGGTTGGCTCACTCCTTTTCGGCCGCCTACATACACTGAAGCAAACGCCTAAAAAGAAATGAGGAAACCGCCAATGCTAGACAGCGACATCCCATTCTGGCCCGTGAGCTGGTCTGATCCGTTTGGCGAGCGGCAATCCAAACCGCGCTCCCGCGGATTGACCATGGTCATCGACAAAGGGCTTGGGCTGAACACCTTTCAAGATCTGATGGAACTGGCCGCGCCGTATATCGACATTTACAAACTGGGGTTTGGCACTTCGACGCTCTATCCCGCCGGTGTTCTGTACCAAAAAGTGGCGCTCGCCAAGGCACTTGACCTGCACATCATGCCGGGCGGCACCCTGTTTGAGATTGCCATCCGCCATTCGTCACCGGAAGCGTACATGGCCAGGCTGCTTGACCTCGGTTTCAACGCGGTGGAGATTTCCGACGGAACCTTTCCGCTCTCTGACGACATGCGCCGTCGGGCAATCGCTGCTGCGGCAGACGCGGGGTTGACGGTATACACGGAATTTGGCAAAAAAGCAGCCCATTTCCGGGCGGAACGCGACGATCTGCTGCGCACGCTGGAACAGGATGTGCGCGCGGGCGCCAGCTACGTGATCGTGGAAGCGCGGGAGAGCGGAACGGTCGGCGTGTTTGACTGCGAAGGCATGGTGGATCACGCGTTTGTGCAGGAGATCGTCCAGGCGGCCGGGGCCCTTGCCTGTCGGCTGATCTGGGAGGCGCCGCACAAGGAACAGCAGGTGGCCTTGATCCGCACCCTGGGGTGTGACGTCAATTTGGGAAACGTCGCCTATACAGACATCCTCGCCGTGGAGACCCTGCGCCGGGGCTTGCGGGCGGATACGGCCTCTTTGCTGGAGGGAAGGAGGATCGCTCCATGAGAATAGCGGTGGTGCCGACCGTGGAGGAGATACGTTTTGATCAAATCAGCAACCGCGTCGTCGTGGTGATCGACGTGCTGCGTGCCTCCAGCACGATCGTCACCGCTTTAGGCAGCGGATTTCAAGAGGTCCTCCCGGTGGAGACGATCGGCCAGGCCCACGCGCTGCGCTCGGCCGAAAGCGTTCTTGCCGGTGAACGGCACTGCCGCAAGATCGCCGATTTCGACTGCAACAATTCGCCGACCGAGCTGGCCCGACAGACCCGTGCCGGACGGCAGTTGGTTCTCACCACGACCAACGGCACTCGCGCGATTCAAAAAGCCGAGCGGGCCCAGGTTCTTGTCATCGGCTGTTTTTTGAATGCCACCTCCTGTATCCGGTACGCCCTGTCGCACAAACTGGACATCACGCTGTACTGTGCCGGCACTCGCTCCGAGTTCGCCCTGGAGGACGGACTGGCGGCCGGCCTGATGATCCACACAGCACAACAAATGCGCCCCCACATCCAGGTGTGTGACCTGGGGGAGGCGCTGAAAGCGAGCTATCTGTACGTATGCGACCGGCTGGAAGAGGTGATGGCTCGCACCACCACGGGCAAACGGCTGACCCAGCACCACTGCGAGGAAGACATCCGCTTCTGCTCCCAGATCGACCGCTACCAGTTGGTTCCGGTGGTGAAGGATCGACGCATACTCCCAACCCTTGTCTCATAAAGTGTAAGCAGAACAGGGACAGGGGTTTTGATGCCGATGATGCCAGGAGAAGTGATGCTTGTCATCCTGATCGTGATCGGGCTGCTCGGACGATCGCCGATCATCGCCACAGCCGCCAGCATCCTGCTGGTGTTAAAACTGACCGCACTGGAGCGATTTTTTCCCGCCGTCGAACGGCGCGGGCTGGAACTGGGCCTGTTGTTTTTGACCATCTCCGTGCTGGTGCCGTTCGCCAACGAAAAGATTTCCTGGCGGGATGTAACGCCGTTGTTTACGACAGTGATGGGCCTGCTCGCCATGGCAGGCGGCGCCATCGCCACGTGGATGAACGGAAAGGGGCTTGACCTGCTGCGCGCCGAGCCGCACATCATCGTCGGTCTGGTGATCGGCTCCATTTTTGGCATCGTCTTTTTGCGCGGCATCCCTGTCGGGCCCTTGATGGCGGCGGGCATCACCGCATTTGTTCTCAAGCTGTGTGAGTGGTTTGGCGGACGGACGTAACCGTCCGCTCAGTGTGTTGACAATCCGGCAAAGAAAAAAGGCTGTACCCTGTTTGGGTACAGCCTTACGTGCAAACATCCGCGTTTATGCGCGGGAAACGTATTGTTCCGTGCGCGTGTCGATGATCAGCTTGTCGCCTTCTTCTACGAACAGCGGCACGTTGACCACAAAGCCGGTTTCCAGCGTTGCCTTTTTCGTCACGTTGGACGCAGTGTCGCCTTTTACGCCCGGCTCGCACTCGGTCACTACCAGTTCAACCGTGTTCGGCAGTTGAATACCGATGGTCTCACCGTTGTACTGCATGATCTGTACGTTCATGTTTTCCTTGAGGAATTTCAGTTCGCGCTCAATTTGCTGACGCGTGAACGTGATCTGCTCGTACGTCTCGGTATTCATGAAGGTGTACTCGTCACCGCTGTTGTACAGGTACTGCATTGTCGACGTTTCAATGCGGGCCGGGTTCACCTTTTCACCGCCACGGAACGTCATTTCCGTGATGTTGCCGTTGCGCAGGTTGCGCAGCTTGGAACGAACGAAAGCTGCACCTTTCCCGGGCTTTACGTGTTGGAATTCGATTACCTGATAAATGTTGCCATCTACTTCGATGGTCAAACCAGTACGAAAGTCGTTCACAGAAATCATGGTAGTCCTCCCAATCAACGAATAACACAACTAGTATAAATTAGACCGGCAAAATGAGCAACTCTTTCGTCGAGGTTGTCAGTACCTCGTGGCCGTCCGCGGTGATCAGCACGTCGTCCTCGATGCGCACCCCGCCAAGGCCGCTGA
Organism: Brevibacillus sp. MCWH; assembly: GCF_013096935.1. Classification (NCBI taxonomy): domain Bacteria; kingdom Bacillati; phylum Bacillota; class Bacilli; order Caryophanales; family Paenibacillaceae; genus Brevibacillus; species Brevibacillus sp. MCWH. The sequence goes on from NZ_SDLF01000007.1 coordinate 109,710, forward strand.
TGTAGATGCCCGGCTCCATCGTGACCAGCATGCCCGGTTCCAGCACGAAGGGACTCACCGTCGACAGATTGGGCAGCTCATGCACTTCCACGCCCAGGCCGTGACCCGCGCTGTGTCCGTACGCGTCTCCGTAGCCCGCGGCAGTGATGATCTCGCGCGTGACAGCATCCGCTTCCTTGCCGGTCACACCCGGTTTCAAGGCCGCTACGCCGGCGATCTGGGCGCGCAGGACGATGTCGTAAATCTCCTTCAGCTTGGGGTCCGGTTCCCCGACGGACAGGGTGCGGGTGATGTCGGAGTTGTATCCTTTGTAGGCCGCACCGAAGTCCAGCGTGACCATTTCGCCCGCCTGGATGACCTTCTCGCTGGCTCGCCCGTGCGGCAGTGCCCCGCGCACACCGGACGCCACGATGATGTCAAACGCAGCAGCTTCCGCACCGCGTTTGCGCATGAAAAACTCCAGCTCCAACGCCACGTCCACCTCGCGGACGCCTGGTTTGATGTAGCCCTGAATATGCTGGTACGCCTCGTCGGCGATGCGCACTGCTTCGCGGATGATCGCCAGCTCGGAGGGGTCCTTGTACATGCGCAGTTTTTCCATCAGACCGCTCGTCGGCACAAGCTCGACACCGTCAAACGCCTTGCTCCATTCCTGATAGGTGCCAAACGACACGCTGCTCTCAAAGGCAAGCCGCTTTACGCCCGCTTCCTTCAGCACGCGGGCGATCGCTTCCACCGGTTTGCGTTCGTTGTTGACCACACGAAAATGGGGCGCCTGCTCCTGCGCCTGCTCGATGTAGCGGAAGTCAGTGACGAGAAATGCCTCTTTTTCCGTCACGATCACCCAGCCGGTGGAGCCGGTAAAGCCGCTCAAGTAAAACCGGTTTTCCTTCTTTTCCGTAATCAGCGCATCTGCGCCGAGCTGCGACAAGGCGTCGCGAAGCCTCACAAGCCGTTGTTCCATGACCCTCTCCCCTTTGATTTTTTGTTCTTCCGTGCCTTTATCCCTGCGTCAGTTTGCGGACCAGTGCGCGCAGCGCCCATTCGTATCCGTCCGTTCCCAGTCCGACCACCTGTCCCAGCACGACCGGCGCGATGACAGACTGATGGCGGAACGGCTCGCGAGCGTGAACGTTGGAAATATGTACCTCGATCGTCGGCAGCGCCACCCCTGCCAGCGCGTCCCGCAGTGCGTAGCTGTAATGGGTGAAGGCGCCGGGATTGATCACGATGCCGTCGTGCACCCCTTTGGCCCGGTGAATGGCGTCGATCAAAACGCCTTCATGGTTGGACTGACAGTGTTCCAGCCTGCCGCCCAGTTCCTCCATCACTTTTTCCAGCCGAGCAAGCACGTCGTCCAGCGTCTCGCTTCCGTACACGTCAGGTTCCCGCTTCCCCAGGAGGTTGAGGTTCGGGCCGTTCAGCAGCAGGACGGATACCATCGTCCATTCCTCCCCGTGTGAGATTCAGTTGAACATCTTTTTGTAAAAAGATTTTTACTAGAGAAATATTTTACCACACAGAGGAAGGGCTTGAACAGCATCAGGCTTTGTCTGATTGCTCCAGCGAGATCGACATCCCGGCAAACAGGCCGAATGACAGATACCAGGCCAGTTCGGTGCTGAGCGTCGCTTGATTCCAATTGCCGATGCGAAAGAAGTACCCTGCCACGGCAAAAAGGATCAGGCCGTACAGCAACCCGAACCACCACAAGCGGATTTTGCCGAACACTAGCGAATACAAGAAGACAGCCACGATCGTCTCCACGAGCAACATCAGCGCCCCCAGTCCGACGCCCGCCCAGGAGTTTGCCCTCACCATGCCGAGAATCGGCCGGGCGAACGCTTCCACGCCGTATGGTGTGAAGTTCAGATAATGGGCGGCAGCGCGGATCAGCCCCCACACAACCGTCCCCCAGAAAGCCACTTCTCCCACCTTGGCGAGCGCCAGCGCTTTTGCACTGCCCTGCTGCCCGGCCGACAAGCCTGCCGTGCCCTGCTGTTCCGCCTTTTGTGTCCTGGTTGCGTCCATGTGCATCACCTCAGGTGTAGTATGCGCCGCAGTTCCGGTTTTCACTAATTGTTGACAATTGAACGGCAGCGTGTGAACTGCTTATAGCCTGCGCGTGCCGTTTCCGGTACAATATGTGGTAAGGAAGGTGATAGGATTGGCGCAGCAAAACGTACCCAGTTACGGCGGGCAGGCCGTCATCGAAGGCGTCATGTTTGGCGGCAAACGAGTGACCGTCACTGCCATCCGCAGGAAAAATCAGGAAATCGAGTATTACGAAGCTCCGCGTTCGGAATATAAATGGGCAAACAGCATGAAAAAAATCCCCTTTGTCCGCGGTATCGTCGGCTTGATCGAAGCCAGCGCAAACGGAGCCAAACATCTGAATTTCGCTACCGAACGGTACAGCATGGAATCGGACGACGACGTGGACTCAGGACCGTCCAAGCTGCAAATGGTGCTCGGCGTAGCCGTGGTCGGGGTGCTATCGTTCTTGTTCGGCAAGTTTGCCTTCACGCTGGTGCCGGTCTTTCTCGCCCAGTTTTTGCTCGGACAGTGGGTGCCGGCGGGGATTCCCCAAAACCTGGCGGAAGGTGTGATCAAACTCCTGCTCTTGCTCGGCTACATTACAGCGATCGCGCAGGCACCGATCATCAAACGTCTGTTTCAATACCACGGAGCCGAACACAAGGTGATTAACGCGTTTGAATCCGGGGTAGAATTGACAGTAGAGAATGTGCAAAAATTTTCCACCCTGCACTACCGCTGCGGCAGCAGCTTTCTGATCTTTACGGTGATCGTCGGGGTCATCATCTACTCGCTGTTCACCTACGAAACACTGTGGGATCGCGTGGTGCAGCGCATCGTACTCCTGCCTCTGGTAATCGGGGTATCGTACGAAGTTCTGCAGTGGACCAACAAATGGCGCGATACACCGATCCTCCGCTATTTGGGTTACCCAGGACTGTGGCTGCAAAAAATCACGACCCGCGAACCGGACGACAGCCAGGTGGAAGTGGCGATCGCCGCGTTTCTCAAAATGCGGGAACGGGATCAGGTCGCAGGCAAAGAGCGACTCATCTCCGCCGGATAACGTTGAGGCATATAGAATACCATTGAGGTGAAGCCCTATGTTACGCCACATCCCCCCTATCATCGTCGCGTTGCTGCTGTTGGCCGCCTACGGCTTTCTGAGGCAGGTCATCGACAATCCTGTCGGCACCTTGATCGTGATCGGCTTGTCCGTGCTGCTGTTTGTGGCAGTGCGAAACTACCTGCGAAGCGGCTCGGTTTTCTCCTCTGCCTACCGGCACAAACAGCCGAAGCCTAAAACCGCACCGCGCCCGACGATGAAAAAGTCGTCGCCGGCAAGCCGCAAAAACCACCCGTTCCGTGTGATCGAAGGAGCCAAAAGCAGGGCAAAGAACAAGCAGAACGAGAGCGACCCAAAGAACCACATCTCGCAGTAACATCAGGCAAAACACTTCTACCCGATTCGTATTCCGTCCGTTTATGCAAAACAGGCTGCCTATACGAGGCAGCCTGTTTTTTTGTTTGGTCCTGGCGGTATGCTGCGGAATACTTCGACGTACTGCTCGAAGTTCCATTTGGCCAGAAACTGGCGGGCCGCCTCTTCCCCCGAACGTATCAGGGCTGCGCGCAGCTCAGGAGGAAGGCCGAAATGCGTGGTCCGCACCCCCAGCGTCGGAATGAAGATCGTCCGTACTGCCTGCGCCCGCTCCACATACAGCCGGTCGTGGGCGTCCAGCATCGTGGTGATCAGGCTGCGGGTAAACGAAAAAAGGCCCCGAATCCGGTACGCTTCCCGCTCCACCCGTTTACTGTGCAGGCGAAACCCGATTGTCGGCCAGCGCGGCTTTCCGGGAACGTCAAACAGCCAGACCGGATAATTGCTCAGCAGCCCGCCGTCCACGATATAGTGCGGTTCCCCGTTTTGCTGCAACCGGACCGGCTGAAAGAAATACGGCAGCGAACACGACATGCGGACGGCCCGGGCGATCGGGAATTCCTCCGGGACGATGTCAAACTGGACGAGATCGTCCGGCAAAACCAGCATTTTTCCCGCCGTGATGTCGGACGCGATGATCCTGAGCTTGCCCGGAGGCAGATCCCCAAAGGTGCGTATGCCTTTTTTCCGCAGCAATTCGTCCATAAACCTTTCAATCCGGTTGGTCCGGTACATCCCCTGCCGCACGAACAATTCGTACAATGGACCGATGACCGGCAGCCGACCGAGGCCGCGCCGCTCGAGAAAATGCAGATAGTCCAGCCGCTCAAACACAGGCCTGAGCTCTCCGCTCTTGTAACCCGCCCCGAGCAGAGCGGCGACAAACGAGCCCGCCGACGTGCCGGCCAGGTTCTTCCACGTATAGCCGTGCTCCTCCATCACCTGCAGCGCTCCGATAAAGGCAATCCCTTTCACTCCGCCGCCCTCAAACACCGCGTCCGCCTGCATGCTCTCACCTTCCCTTCCCTCCTTATCAAATATAGGGAGGTGGCTTGTCGATTACGACAAAAAACGCAAGCCGGTCAGGCTTGCGTCAGTGCAGTTATTCTTCCTTTTGCTCGTCTTCCTGTCGGATACGGCGCAGCTCCTCAATACGCGACGGGTCGGCGTGAAAATACTGGACGAGATACTCCAGGCAGGTGATCGACTCCCAGCTGAGATGGTGCTCGATCCCTTCCACGTCCCGATAGATGTGCTCCTCGTCCACGCCGATGACGCGCATGAACTCTTCCAGCAGACTGTGACGATCCACCAGGCGCTTGCCGATTTTCTTGCCTTTTGGCGTCAGCACCAGGCCGCGGTATTTTTCATAGACCAGGTAGTTGTCTTTGTCCAGCTTCTGGACCATCTTGGTAACGGATGAGGGATGCACTTCCAACGCTTCCGCGATATCGGAGACACGGGCGTAACCTTTTTCTTCGATTAAAGTGTAAATGCGTTCCAAATAGTCTTCCATACTGGGAGTTGGCATGTGAATCCCTCGTTTCCACACGGTATTTCAGGCGGGATGAAAAACCTTGTGGCCAAGGCTTTTCAAACGCACGTAAAAACATAATACCGTGGAAAGCGCGACGGTTGCAAGAAAAACCTGCCTACTGCGGCTGTTTTTCCGCGTTCATCGCCCGCACGTACCGTACCAGTTCCCGGCCGAGCGTCTCCATGCGTTCCTGCAAACGCGGATCTTTCAGCGTCCCGTCCGGCGCAAAGGCGTCGTAGGCGCTGGGAATGCTCGGGCTGGACGGCAGAGGCCAGGCGTGCAGATTGCGCATGATCACCTGCAGGGTGTTTACCGTATTGGTCGCGCCCATGCTGCCTCCTGCCACGCCAAGAATGGCTACCTGCTTGTCGCGCAAATGGCGCCCTTCCAAAAAGTCGAGCGCGTTTTTCAAGGCGCCAGTGATGCTGCCGTGGTACTCCGGCGAACCAATCACCAGCCCGTCCGCTTCCGATACCTTTTGCACAAAACGATGCACCGTCTCCGGATACGTGGAGGCGTCATCGCGATTGTCGTAGACCGGCATCGGCCATTCGGCCAGGTGAATCAATTCCGTTTCCGCTCCCGCTTCCCGGGCGGCCTTCAACACGATCTCTACCGCCAGTTTGGTTGTTGACTGCGCGTTCATGCTGCCAGCAATGCCGACAATTTTCATCTTATTCACCTCAAATGGGGGAGTTGTCTAAAGTACCTTCATACAGTATATCCATATATTAATAGTTTGTAAACACATATGTATCATTAATCACACTGTTCTGAACAAGCCTCTGTGCCTCATACATTGGTACCAGTGCGACAGATTTCATGACGCATGAACGAATTTGGGTTCCACGCTGGGAAAAGGATGATGTGAATGGACAGAAGCGCATGGCGAATCGCCGTCCTGTTCGCTGGGGCTGCGCTCGGCGGTTCGTATTTTAGCGGTAATGAATGGCTGCGCTTTTTTGCCTATTTCGGCTCGTGGGGGACGATTGGCCTTGCTGCTGCCAGCATCGGACTGGGGTGGATCGGCTGCCGTGTGCTGGTCTCCTGTCATCGCCAGGGGGTGCGTACGCTCCACGATCTGCTTTTGCACTGGTTTGGCCCTACATTCGCTCCCACCTTTTCCGTGTTGATTCACCTCTCCCTCTTGGCTTACGCGGGAGCGACAGCAGGCATGCAGGCAATGCAGCACATGGCTGGTGCGTGGAGCTGGCTGTTTGTGCTCGCCCCCCTGCTCCTCGCCGTGGTGGTTGTCTCTCAGGGGTGGACGACGATCCTTAGGGGGACAGCCGCCTCACTTGCCGCAGGACTGCTAATGCTTGGGTTTGTGTTTGCCGAACAGCGCCACGTGCCGATTCCTTCGCTCGGATACCAATTCAACGCTCTGTGGCTGATCCAGGCCGTGCTGTACCTCTCCCTGCATTTACTGGTCTGTCTGGTCGTCGTCCTGCCGCTTGCCATCCGCGCGCCCCGCCAGAGCACGATACGTGCGGGCGTGTTGGCGGGCACACTGTTCTTTTTCTTCGCCTCCCTGCTGGGACAGGCGATCCTTTTGGCTCACTGGCACGACGTCCACTCCGCCGCCTTGCCGCTTGCGCACATTCTGGCTTCTCTCATGCCGTTTGCCGACCTGCTGCATCTGTTGTTGTCACTCGGACACGCCGGCCTCATCCTGGGCGCACTCGTTTACGCAATGGCCGTGCCCGTGGCGGTGCGCCACGATCTGCACATGGGGCCGCTGCTGCTGGCGATGCTGGCCGGGGCCGGTCTGTTTGCACTGCTGCCACTGGTAAGCGTCACGGCAGCCAATCTGGCCGCAAGCAGCGCCACGTACTGCGGACTGTTGCTGCTGGGGCGCCTGTTGTGGAAAGGCAGGAAACCACGTCCCAAACCGCCCGCGTGAGCACAACCCGCTGCATCATCAGGCCATGACGGGGAGGATGACATCGACCGTCGTTCCTTTGCCCGGTTCGCTGGAAATCACGATTTGGCCGCCGTGCTCCTGGATGATCCTGCGGCTGACCATCAGGCCAAGTCCGGTCCCCTTTTCCTTGGTGGTGTAAAAGGGCTCGCCCAGGCGCGGAATCTGTTCCGGGTCGATCCCGCCCCCCGTATCAATGATCCTGATTCGCACCTCGCCTTTGTCCAGCTCTTCCGCCTCCACCCGGAGGTGTCCCCCGTTTGGCATTGCTTCGATGGCATTTTTGCACAAATTGATGAAGACTTGCTTCAACTGGTTTTCTTCACAGGTGATGAGCGGCAAATTCTCCGAGATTCGGGTGTGAATCTGGATGTTGTTTAAGATGGCCTGGCTGTCCAGGAGTGAGAGAACGTTTTTCAGGATGCCGCCCACTTCCCGCTGCTGATACTTGACCGCCTGCGGCTTGGCCAACAGCAAGAGTTCGCTGACGATCAAGTTGATCCGATCCAGTTCGGAGAGCATGATCCCGCAGTACCGATTGGCTTCAGCGGACGACTGCATTAATTGGATAAAGCCGCGCAGCGCAGTCAATGGGTTGCGGATCTCGTGGGCGATTCCCGCCGCCAGCTGCCCGACGGCAGAAAGCATGTCCGACTGGCGGAGCAGTTCTTCCGCCCGCTTTTTCTCCGTAATGTCGCGGGTGACGATCATAAAACTGATCACCCGTCCTGTCTCATCCACAATTGGTTTGCAGCGAGATTCCAGGTTGACCCAGTGGCCGCCGTTGTGCAGGAAGCGGAATTCGACCGAAGCCATTTCACCGGTTTGACCGATGCGCGCAATCGCCTGCCGGACGGATTTCTGATCATCCGGATGCACCCGATCCATGAAGTCGTACACCTGATTGAACTGATCGAGCGGATACCCCAGAATCGACTCATGCGAAGGAGACATGTAGGTCACCGCACCGCTCCCCTCGTACACGCAGATCATGTCGGTCATGTTTTCGGCGATCAGCCGGTACTTTGCTTCGCTCACCCGCAGGCGATGCTCCACGCGCTTCTGTTCGGTAATGTCCCGCGCGCTGCCGACAATGCCGATCACTTTCCCCTCGCCGTCGTAGATCGGCGCCAATGAGAGGGACACGTGCAGGGGTTGGCCGTTTTTGTGAATGCGGACCGTTTCCAGCCCAATGATGCGCTTGCCATTCAGCACTTGTTGATGGTAGTAGTCGGCTTCTTCCTGCAAATGCGTGGGGATGAACGGCAGCGGCCGGTCGATCAATTCTTCTTCGCTGTAGCCAAAGATGATTTCTGACGCCTGGTTGATGCGCTTGATGCGGCCGTTGACGTCAATCACCGAGATGGCGTCGGGGGTTTGCTGCAGAATGGACTCCAGCAGTTCTTTCGTGGCCAGTCCGTCCATTTCCACCCGCTTCTGGTCGGTGATGTCCCGCCCCAGCATCAGGAGGGAGACTTTATGGGTCAGTGGATCCATGACCGGTACCTTTACCAGGTCGATAAAGCGTGTCGATCCGTCCGGCTGCTCAAACACTTCGACGCGACGGAACGGTTCTCCCGATCGAAAGACGAGTTCGTCGGTTTCCCGGCAGCTGAACAGACTTTGCCGGTAACGGTCCGTCACGCCCACCAGCTCCGGACTGGCTGAGCAATCGCCGACAAAGAATTTCCCGGCCGCTTGATTGACGTATAAAAGATCGCCCGTTTTGCTCTTGATGAACAGGAGGTCCGGGACGGCGTCGAAATAGCTGCGGAATCTGTGCTCCCGATAGCGGACTTCCTGTTCCAGTTGACGGACGCGCCGCAGCAGGTACAAGATCAAGAGGAAGGCCGCCACCTCCAACAACTCCAGGACACCGAACAGCAGTCTCCCATTGGCTTGGGAAGACCATACGGGCCAGTGTGCCACGGCGGTGACAACCGCCAGGGCGATTACCGCCAAGAACGAAGGATACAGCGCTTGGGATTGCTTCATATCAACCTCCGTAACAGATGTAACTGATGGACATCCCCGTATTGCGGTTGGGGATGTTATTTTATTCGGAAATTTCCGATAAATGACGCGAAACATTACGGTGACGCTGCTGTTCCGGATTGCCCACGACACGATCGCGGTAAACGCATTGCCGCACCAGCCACATCTCCCTTTGCCGGGAATCACTGATTCACACTCTGCACAAAGTGAGTGAATTTTTTTACATTCGCGAAAATTATACCTCTTTTATCAAAAATCGACCATTCCTTACCATTCGACAGATTTTGACAATTACTTCCGGAAGGCAACAAAACGCCCGCGTCTAGAAAACCTGCGCGGGCACGGCAAACGTCTGTATTTCCCTTTTCCTATCAATCCTCATCACTTGGGAGCGGGTCGGCCCGCCGGATACGCCGGGGTGTGTTCATCGGCAATCTCGCGCACGGCGGCCAGGACGATTTGCGCCGTACGGCTGAGCTGCTCCCGACTGATTCTGTCCACGGTGTCCTGCGAGAGCTCCCTCTTTCTGTCAGCGGGTACTGGAGCGACTAGCACGGCGGCGGGAATCCCGGCGCGGGCAAACACGGTCGCTTCTCCCCCTATGCCAGACTCGCCAGGTCGAGCGGCGGAAAAAACGGCCCCCGCCTGCTCTGCCAGATCGGCGGGCAGATTTCGCAGTCCGTCCGCTGTAACCGCCGTCAATTCCCCCGCGTCCGCACTGCCGACGCCATTGAGGCAGAACGCAGCGACGATCTGCTGCTTCTCGGCTTCGGACAAGGAGCGCACGTAGGCATCAGCCCCCCGCGCCCCGTCGTAAGCCGCTCCCAGACTGACGAAACGCACTTCCGTGTCAACCTGCTGACTGGCCAGAAGGCGGGCTGTCTCCAGCAGCACGGCCGCGCCGGACGCTCCCTCGTTGGCCCCCGGCGACGCGGGCGGAGAATCGTGGCGTGCGGTCACCAGTACCGTTTGACCTGTGTTTGCCCCCTTTGGCTTTCGCGCCGCGATCAGATTGTACGACGTGCGTCGGGTGGAGACACCGCCGATTACGTTCAGCTCAGCGGACACCTTTCCCTTTTCCAGCAGACGCTGACGCAGGAGTTCCCCTTCCGTTCGCGGGAGCAGCACGGCAGGTACGGCCATGTCGAGCGGTTCTTCCAGCGGTTCGTCCCATGCTCCGTCGTCGTCGTTGACGAGAATGACTCCCGCCGCCTGGACGGCCGCCGCGTTGCGCACCTTTTCCCCCAAGGGAATCTCTCCCCGCTGGATCAGGACGATCTTCCCTTCCGCCTGTATGCGGCTCATCTCCGCCGCCGTGCCTCTCCCGGCGTCAATGATCTCGGCTGCCGCCCTGCCGTTTGGTCCATGTGTCAAGGCGGTCACGTTCCACATGCGGTCGGGCCAGCCATCCGTGCGCAAGGAGAGCTGGGTCGGCTGGCTGTACACGTAATAGAAAAACGGCTGCAGCTTGGTCTCGTACCCGTACAGGCGAAGCTGCTCTTCCACATAGACGAGGGCGGCAAACTCCGATTCCGTCGCCGCCGCCCGCGGCTGACGGGACAGGCGCTCTACGTGATCGTACAGACTGTCGGCGTCGATCTGTTCCTGCACTCCGGCCGCCGCCCCTGCCGGCAGCGGCAAATGTAAACTCATGACCAGCATGGCGCACAACGTCCATCTGCAATACGCCCTCATGGCATGCTCCTTTCGCAAGGCGTTTGTTTTTATTATGGGCAGGGGCTGTCGCCAGCGTCTAGTCAGAATAGTTTGTCAAATACGGGCACACAGCGTCATAGAGCGACATCATTTGTGGCCCATCCGTAAAATCAAATTGACCCTTGTCCCCCGGTTTGGTAAGGTGGAAGGAGAATCCATCTACTGCTCGACGCGGATTTTTGCCTGTCCGCCGCCGGGGCTGCATGTTTGCGGATGGTTTTTTGCAAACAAAAAATGTCATAATTTTTGCGTAATCATGAAGGAGGATTTCGCCATGCTGTATGTGGATGGCAAGTGGGTCGAGGCTGACGAACTGGCCGTACACCCGGAAGACCGCGGCTACAACTTTGGTGACGGGATCTATGAGGTGGTCCGGATTTACAAAGGGAAAATGTATCAGTGGGACGCCCATCTGACCCGTCTGTTCCGCAGCGCGCGGGAAATCAAGCTGGACCTGCCCTGGACGGCGGCAGAACTGAAAGATATTGCTCAGCAGCTGATCGTCAAAAACAACCTGACGACGGACGATGACGCCATCCTCTACCTGCAGGTGACGCGCGGCGTCGCTCCTCGCCTGCACGATATCCCGAGCGGCATCCGACCGGTCATCATGGGATTTGTCCGGCGCAAGGAACGCCCGCTGGCCGATCAGAAAAAGGGACTGACCGCCCAGCTGGTGGAAGACATCCGCTGGCTCCGCTGCGACATCAAGACGCTGAACCTGCTGGGAGCCGTGCTGGTCAAGCAGTACGCCAAGGAGGCCGGCGCCCAGGAGTCGATCTTGCACCGCAACGGCATCATTACCGAGTGCAGCGCCTCCAACCTGTTTGCAGTCAAGGACAACGCCCTGTACACCCACCCCGCCGACAATCTGGTTCTGCACGGCATCACCCGGCAAACCGTCATCGACCTGGCAAAGGCAAACGGCATTCCGGTGCATGAGGAGGCGTTTGACATCCAGTTCCTCAAGCAGGCGGATGAGCTGTTCCTCTCCAGCACGACGGCGGAAGTGATGCCCATTGTCGCCGTGGACGGCCAACCGGTTGGCAGCGGCCAGGTAGGCCCGATGGTGCAAAAACTGCAGCAGCTGTTCGAGCAGCACATCTATTCCGAGGTGCTCGTGTAATACACTGAAACACATCCTGCTTTCCAATCTACGCAAGTGAAGCGGCTATCCGTATCGGGTAGCCGCTGCTTTTTACTGCTCATTTGACAGCCTCGTTCACGTTTTGGGGGCGCATCCGCAGCCGCAATCCCCAACTCAACAACGCAAACAGCACTCCCAGCAGTCCAAAAACGACGACAGCTTCCATTTTCGCCAGCAGCCATCCCGATACGACAGGTCCGGCGGCCATTCCCATGTACCGGATGAAGTTAAACAGTCCCATCGCACTGCCCCTGTTGTGCTCAAATTCATTTGCCATCATTGTCGAGTACAAAGGAGTTATGACCCCTACACAGATCCCGTACATTACCAGAGCCGTAAACATCCCGATTAACGAAAATGAATGGGTAACGGCAAAAAGCAGAATGCTGCCTGCCGCTACGACGTGTCCGCCTGCACTCAGCGTCTTGAGCGGAATTCGGGCTTGCAGGTAGGTAAAGATCGCGCTTCCCGCCATCGTGCTTAGCGCCAGCGGCAGATAAAGCAGCCCTACCAATTTCAGGCTTGCATGATAGTGATCCGTCAGCAAGACAGGCAGGTATACGATCACGGCGAAATACACGAAGAAAAACAGGAAACTCAAGATCAGTATCGAGCTCCCCGTCCTGTTTGTGAAAATGCCGCCATAGTGATTCAAAAGCCCGCCTTTCCTGACAGATTGTTTCCCTTCCGGAGTATCTTTCGGGAAAAACAGCTGATGGGCCACCAGGAGAATGGCGGAAGCAATTGCGAGAAACCAGAAAATTCCGGGATAGCCATGCCAGTCTCCCATCCATCCTCCCAGTACCGGGGCTACTGCAGGCGCAACAGACAGCAGCATTTGATACGTCCCCATCGCTTTTCCGCGTTGGCTTCCCTGAAACAACCTGCCAATGGTCGCTGCGGCAACAAGCGGGAGAGCAGCAGTTCCTGCCGCTTGCAGAACCCTGAACAGCAAAAACACTGAAAACTGATTGGTGACAGCGCACCCGATGCTGGAAACGACGGTCAACAGAATGGCCGGGATCAGCACAAATCGGGCCCCTTTCCGATCTACGAGCGGTCCGAGAACCATTTGCATGATCGCGGTAACGAAAATAAACAGCGATACCGACAAATTCACCAGGTTCATGGAGACGTGAAACGAGTCCCTGATCAGGGGAATGATCGGCGAGTAAATATTTTGGTTTAACGATGCAAAGAAGGCGCTGATACAAACCAGATACAAAATGAACGCGGCATTACCGTTAGCGCTCTTCACGGAGGGTCCCCTGCCTTTCCGCCAGTTCCTCCTTGATTTGCATGGTCAGTTCTCGGAGGAATTTGAGAATGGCATGCCGCTCCATCTCAGTAAAGCGGTCAAGAAACTGGTAGAACTGCTGTTCTTTCCGCTTGTGTATCGCTTCGTGCATCTCAAACACTTGCCGTCCTTTTGGCGTCAGCCGAAAATACACTTCCTTCTTGTTGTCCGTGAGTTGGAAGCGTTTAATCAGGTCTGCTTCCAGCAATTTTGCCGTGATTTTGGTAATGTTTGCTTTGGACAAGTTCATTTTCTTGGCAATGGCACTGTTGTTGATCGGTTCATGCTGCCCGATACAGTCAATGACGTGAATGCTCGTCATATTTCGGGGCAAGAGTTTTCCCTGTTCACCCGTCGCCTGGTTCAAAAACTCCTGAATGTCGGTATCCGCCCTTTGCTCGTTCAGGTGCAGCAGCTTCATATACTGGTCATAAATCAGCTCGTGTGTCAGATCAGACATTGTTCCTGCACTCCCTTCGGATTTATCGTGCACATTTCTCACACAAAATTGTTAACCAGTAAACACTTTCATTTTATTCGCGGTCGTAAAATAATGTCAATGATCATTGTTGATAAGTTTTCGCAAATAATTTACATGTTAACAAAAGATTTCCGTCCTCACGAGCATGAAAAAAAGCTCTCGGGAGCCGGTGGTTTGGCCCATGAGAGCTTGTCTAATCCGTATTCGTCCATTTGTCTGCCTGATTTCCTCCGACGAAAAACCTGTCCGTCAGCGGCGGAAGTTCCACTCGTCCGAAGCGTAGCGGGTACGAACCAATTCATCGGCCAAAGCCAATTCTTCAGACGTCAGTTCTCCCGGTACCAACTCCACCTCCAGACCGGAAGCGAAGCCGTCGCGGAAGGCATGCACAGCCTCTTGCAGGCTGATCGGCCGGGGGCTTACCTCGTTGATCGTCACTGCCTTTTGCCGGAAGCTCTCCATCATGCGCTGTTTCACGCGCTCGGACGGGAAGTTGAGCAGCGAAAAGAGCAGCTCGACGTCCATCTCCAGGAGAATCGAACCGTGCTGCAGGATCACGCCTTTTTGCCGCGTCTGGGCGCTGCCTGCCACCTTTTTGCCCTCCACCACCAGTTCGTACCAGGAGGGGGAATCAAAGCAGGCTGACGAGCCGGGCGAGCTGTACTTTTCCTTTTCCTCCTCGGTGGCCAGCGAGACCATTTCCGCGTGCAGGCCGAGCCGCTGAAATCCGTGCAGCAGCCCCATGCTGATCACCTTGTACGCCTCCGTCACGCCGGACGGCATTTTCGGATGGCTTTCCGAAACGACGACGCTGTAGGTCAACTCCTGATCGTGCAAGACGGCCCGTCCCCCGGTCGGACGGCGGACAAAGCCCAGCCCTCGCTCACGCAGCGCCTCCAGGTTGATTTCCTTGGCCGCCTTTTGAAAGTAGCCGATCGACAGGGTCGCCGGATTCCACGTGTAAAACCGGACGGTCGGCGGTACCTTTCCTTCGCTGTGCAGTTGCAAAATCGCCTCGTCGACAGCCATGTTCATGGCCGGTGACATGGCTTCCGTGACGAGAAAACGCCATTGTTCCATAGTTCGACCTCCTCTTGCCCCATCCATTGTACGCCGCCGGCAGCCGGGACGACAAGAGACGGACGATTCCATTGCACACGTGGACGCGCCTGTCCCTTATCGTTTCTTCCCCTACGTCACCGTACGATCTCCCTCCATCTTACCACATCATCCAGTCCGCCTGGCGTCGTCACCACCTGTAAAAGTGTCGAAAAGAGGCACTAAGCCGCCGCTCGGAGAATCGCGTAAACAAACAAAAAAGCCGGGCAACCCACCCGGCGCACATGATCCACGTATCGAGGCAGCCATTTTTACGTGACGACAGCCCATGCAAAGCGCACGTGACAGCTCGCCTGATAACCGTCCGTTCGGTTCTGGAAGTATCGTTCCTGGATATCGGCCGAGCTTGCGTTTTCATGCAGACGCAGCCCCACACGTTCCAACTCGACAGCCAGCGTCGACGGGTCGAGGGCCGTTTTCATCGGCTCACCGATCTTGCTTAGCTCCTCCCGCATCTCTTTATCGTGCGGCGCGCCTTCTTCCGGCACAAAGTAATCGAAAATCACTGCACTGCCCGCAGGGGCTATCTCGGCAATGGAACGAAGCGTTGCGAACACTTCGTCGCGCGTCAGGTACATGGTGACTCCCAGCCAGCTAAAAAAGCTCTTCGTCTGCACATCGTACGCCGTACGCTTCAGTGCATCAGCCAGGCGTTCCTTTGTGAAATCCACAGGCACAAAGTGGAGATGTGACGGGGTCTCCCATTTCAATTCAGCCAGCCGATCGCGTTTGAAGGCTTGCGTGGCCGGGTGGTCTGCTTCAAATACCTGCAGTTGACGCAGAAGATCGGGACGGCGGAACGCAAACGTATCCAACCCGGCCCCGAGTATGACATACTGCCCGATCCCTTGTTGTACCGCGAGCTCAAGGTTGTCTTCCGCATATCGCGAGCGGCTGAGAACATGAGACAGTCCCATCGCCTGCAGGAACGGCCGCAGAGCGTCAGCCGCCTGACCGGAGCGTGCCAGGCCGGCTTCCGGGACGGGAATCTGAAGGGCACTGGCCAATCCTTGTTCAATCAGCACACGTCTTTCCTCTGGTATCAGCTCGAAGGCGAGAAAGTCATCAAAAATTTTCGGGGTGTCATTCATGGTATGGTAGGCGCGCATGTAGGCGGTCATGATCGCGGTCAGACTGACGTGGTTTTCTTGCAAGGTTATCTCCTCCTTTGTACTGCCGATCTTACAAGGAATGGAAAGACGGCGTGTACAAAGAAGTATACACAGACCAGCAAATTGTTTCAATCGTTAATTTTTAATCATATCATAAAATTTAAATTTTGTCAAGGGGTTAGGTCTCCAGCTGTGATGTTCGCAGATGTTCGCAATCTGTCGGGAGTCTTCCTGCTCGCAATCCGTATGTGGACAACGCAAAAACCGCCCGAAAAAAACGGGCGGTTTCAATCGGTTATGCTTGTTCCGGCTGGTAACGGAGGATCGGCTTGCGTGCTGCCGTCGCTTCGTCGAGGCGCTTGACCACCGTGGTGTGCGGCGCTTCCTGAACGATTTCCGGGTTTTCTTCGCACTCGCGGGCGATTCTCAGCATGACCTCGATAAACTCATCGAGCGTTTCTTTTGTCTCCGTCTCCGTCGGCTCGATCATCAGACATTCGTCGACGATCAGCGGGAAGTAGATCGTCGGCGGGTGGTAGCCAAAGTCAAGCAGACGCTTGGCGATGTCCAACGTACGGACGCCCAGTTTTTTCTGGCGGACGCCGGAGAGGACAAATTCGTGCTTGCAGACGCGGTCGTACGGCAGCTCGTAGGCCGACGCCAGCTTTCTCATCATGTAGTTGGCGTTCAGCACGGCGTTTTGCGAGACTTGCAGCAGCCCTTCCGGCCCCATCGTGCGGATGTAGGCGTAGGCGCGGACCAGGATGCCAAAGTTGCCGTGGTAGCCTTTTACGCGGCCGATGGACTGGGGACGGTCGTTGTCCCAGTAGTACGTGCCGTCTGCTTTTTTGCCCACGATCGGGGCTGGCAAAAACGGCTCCAGAATTTTTTTCACCCCGACTGGACCGGCACCAGGACCGCCGCCGCCGTGCGGACCGGTAAAGGTTTTGTGCAGGTTGAGGTGGACGACGTCAAAGCCCATGTCGCCCGGCCGGGCAATGCCCAGGATCGCGTTGGCATTGGCCCCGTCGTAGTACAACAGACCGCCCGCTTCGTGGACAATCCGCGCCATTTCCACGATATCTTCCTCAAACAGGCCGAGCGTGTTGGGGTTGGTCAGCATCAGCGCCGCCGTGTCCGGACCGACTGCCTGGCGCAGCGCTTCAATATCCACCAGGCCGCGCTCGTCGGACGGAATCGTCACGGTTTGCAGGCCAGCGACCGCTGCGGAAGCCGGGTTGGTGCCGTGGGCGGAGTTGGGCACGATCACTTTCGTGCGCTGATGGTCACCGCGGCTCTCGTGGTACGCGCGAATCATCATCAGCCCGGTCCACTCGCCGGCCGCTCCCGCTGCGGGCTGCAGCGTCACCGCATCCATCCCGGTGATTTCCGCCAGGTCGTTCTGCAGGTTGTACATCAGCTCCAGAGCACCCTGGACGCTTTCTTCCGGCTGATAGGGATGGGTTTGAGCGAAGCCCGGATAGCGGGCCACATCTTCGTTGATTTTCGGATTGTATTTCATCGTGCACGATCCGAGCGGGTAGAAGCCGTTGTCCACCCCGTGATTGCGGCGGGACAGTTCGGTGTAGTGACGCACGAGCTGCAGTTCGGACACCTCCGGCAGTTCGGTTGGCGTCTCGCGGATCAGATGCTTGGGCAGCAGCGCGGCCACGTCGACTTCCGGCACGTCCAGCGCCGGCAGGTTGTAGCTCACGCGGCCTGGTTTGCTCAATTCAAAAATGAGTGCTTTGTCCTTGTCGTTATGCACGTGTGATCGCCTCCAGTTCCTGCACCAGCGTGTCGATTTCGTCTTTCGTCCTCAGCTCCGTGACAGCGAGCAGCATGTGGCCGGACAGTTCCGAATAGGCAAGGCCGAGATCGTACCCGCCGATGATGCCCTTCGCGAGCAGCGCCTTGTTCACCTCTGCGACCGGCTTGGACAGCTCCACCGCAAATTCGTTGAACACCGGCGCTCCGAAGGTAATCCGGAATCCCTTTGCCTGCAGCGCCTGTTTGGCGTAGTGAGCTTTTTGCAGGTTCATCATCGCCATCTCCTGCACGCCCTGCTTGCCCAGTGCCGACAGCGTGATCGACGCAGCCAGCGCCATGAGCGCCTGGTTGGAGCAGATGTTGGAGGTTGCCTTTTCGCGGCGGATGTGCTGTTCCCGCGCCTGCAGGGTCAGCACAAACCCGCGTTTGCCGTTTTCATCCTTCGTCTGGCCGACGATGCGTCCCGGCATTTTACGCATCAGCTTGGACGTGGTGGCAAAGTAGCCGCAGTGCGGTCCGCCGAACGAAGCCGGGATGCCAAACGGCTGCATGTCGCCGATGACGATGTCGGCTCCCAGCTTGCCTGGAGCTTCCAGTACACCGAGGGAGAGCGGGTTGGCAGAAACGACCAGCAGCGCCCCTTTTTCGTGCGCAATCGGTTCGACCGCCGCCAGGTCTTCCACGGCGCCAAAGAAATTGGGGTACTGCACGATGACTGCGGCAGTCTGGTCGTCAACCAGCGCTTTCAGTTCGGCAAGATCGGTCACGCCGTCGCCGGTGAAGCCCGCTTCGACCAGCTCCACGCCTTGTCCGTAGGCGTACGTTTTCAGCACGCTGCGCGCCTCCGGGTGTACGGCACGGGAGACGACCACCTTTTTTCTGCCGGTGTGGCCAGCCGCCATCATCGCCGCTTCGGCGAGCGCGGTGACACCGTCGTACATGGAAGAGTTGGCCACCTCCATCCCGGTCAGCTCGCACACCATCGTCTGATATTCAAAGATGGCCTGCAGCTCCCCCTGGCTGATCTCCGGCTGGTACGGCGTGTAGGCGGTGAAAAACTCGCCGCGCAGCAGCATGTGGTTGACGACGCTGGGGATGTAATGCTCGTACACGCCGGCACCCAGGAAGTTGACGTGGGTGCTGAAGTTGACGTTCTTGCTGGACAGCCCTTGGAAGTAGCGGACCAGTTCCGGTTCAGAGAGCGCTTCCGGGATGTTCAGATTCCCTTTGAAACGCACCTCTTCCGGGATGTCGGCAAACAGTTCATCCACGCTGGAAATGCCCAGCGCTTCCATCATTTCGCGCTTGTCCTGATCAGTCTGCGGCAGGTAACGGTATTTCACGTGCGAGGTCCTCCTTTTCCACGCTTGCGATTCTTACGTCAGTTTTTCGGCCGTTTGTAGAAGGGCGTGGCCACGACTTCCGCCTTGAGACGTTTGCCGCGTATCTCCACATCCAGCTTCGTGCCGATGGCAGCGAATTCCGCTTTGACCAAAGCCAACCCAACGTTCTTTTTCAGCGTCGGGGACTGGGTCCCGGTCGTCACTTCCCCCACCTGTTGGTCGTCGACAAACACCGGATAATGCGTGCGGGGGATGCCGCGGTCGATCATTTCGATCCCGACCAGTTTGCGGGGCGCTCCCTGTTCTTTCTGCGCCTTTAAAACTTCCTGGCCGATAAACGGCACGTCTTTGTCCACCTTGACGGCAAATCCGACACCAGCCTCGATCGGCGTAATATCCTTGCTCAGTTCCTGACCGTAGAGCGGCAGCCTTGCCTCGAAGCGGAGCGTGTCGCGCGCCCCCAGTCCGCACGGCACCAGGCCGTCCGCTGCGCCTGTCTCGAGTAGTTTCTCCCATACCTGGATGGCGTGAGCAGCGTCCAGGTAAATCTCGAAGCCGTCTTCACCCGTGTACCCGCTGCGGGAGACGAGCGCGGGCACACCGTCAATCAGCACATCCCGTTCAAAGCGGAAGAAGCCGATCTGCGACAGGTCGACGGGTGTCAGCCGCTGCAGGATGGACTCCGCCAGCGGCCCCTGCAGGGCGATCTGGGCTGTTTGCGGAGAAACGTTTTCGATCGTGACGCCGTCGATCAGATGCTGGGAAAGCCAGTCATAGTCCTTGTCGATGTTGGCCGCGTTGATCACCAGCAGGTAGTGATCGTCGGCAAATTTGTACACCAGCAGATCATCCACCGTTCCGCCGTCCGGATAGCACATCAAGCTGTACTGCGCCTGGCCCGGCACCAGTTTGGAGACGT
Source organism: Brevibacillus sp. MCWH (assembly GCF_013096935.1). NCBI lineage: Bacteria > Bacillati > Bacillota > Bacilli > Caryophanales > Paenibacillaceae > Brevibacillus > Brevibacillus sp. MCWH. The sequence continues at coordinate 129,545 of NZ_SDLF01000007.1, forward strand.
CGTTGGTGGTCACGCGCTGCAGGAATTCCAGCGCCCGCTCCCCTTTTACCTCCACTTCCCCCATGTGGGATACGTCGAACAATCCTGCCTTCGTCCGCACCGCTTCGTGCTCCTGAGTGATGCTGGAAAACTGAACCGGCAGCTCCCAGCCGCCGAAGTCGATGGTTTTCGCCCCGTACTTCTCGTAAATCGGGAAGAGCGGCGTGCGTTTCAAAGTGGACATGAGGCACCTCCTGAACCGAATGAACTGTTTGTTGTAAAGCTGAACACAGCCGGCAAAGCCTCCGACGATCGTCCGGGTTCTTTGCCGCAAACCGATTGGCCCCAAGAAACCCGGAGTCGCCTTGCGTCCGGAACGTGAGCGATCGTTCATAAGGACGCGTTCACGAACGCAAAAAAGGACAGAGCGGAAGAATCGGAAAACGCCAAAGAAGACGGCGCCCCCATGTCTCCCCTCTGTCCTTGGTACCTGAGAGTTACCTTGCCGAAGCGGGCCAACCGGCACAGCTGGCAAGTTTCCCCGTTGGTGGCTCTTGTCGAGCTCTCTCCAGAGATGCGTCAAGTAGAGGTACTTTTGCCTGAGAGATTCACCGTCACCGGCTTGCTCCTTCGGCGCTGTCTAAAGACAGTCTCTCCCTTCTACTATCATTCGCGTTGGATGTTGGGCCATACATAACTTTTTCAATTGATTCCATACTAAACAACAAACCTACACGTTTATCCTACCACGAGCGTGCTTTTTTGAAAATATGCAAATTGACATTCAACTCACGATTTCGTTAACAATTTTTTCTCGAGGACAAATATTGTTAACAATTAGCGCATGACTTATATGATAAATGGCATCCTTTAGTAATGAGGTGCAAAAATGACGAATATTCCTGTCTCGTTTGACATGAAATGGATTGATTTGCTTACGGAGCGCATGCGGCAGGACGGCCCTTGGGACAAATGGGAACTGTTCCAGTTGGCCCTGGAGGCGGAAGAAGCCATGCTTGTGCGCGAGTTCGACCAGCTCCAATGCCTCAAGTATCTGCCTTCCCTCAAACCCTATCCGCACCAGCTCAAAACAGCAGAACGCGTGTTGAACGAGCTGCGCGGCCGGGCCATCCTGGCCGACGAAGTGGGGCTGGGCAAAACGATCGAGGCCGGACTGATCATGAAGGAGTACATGGTCCGCGGCCTGGCCAAGAAGATTCTCGTGCTGGTCCCCGCCTCCCTGGTCATTCAGTGGACCAAGGAGCTGAACCAGAAGTTCGGCATCCCCGCTATCGCGCAGAAAAAAGAGTACATGTGGCGGCAGTACGACGTGGTGGTGGCCTCGATCGACACGGCCAAGCGCGACCCGCACCGCCGCCACGTGCTGAACATCGACTACGACATGCTGATTATTGACGAGGCGCACAAGTTGAAGAACAAGCGGACGCGGAACTACCAGTTCGTCAAGGAAATCCGCAAAAAATACTGCCTGCTCCTCACTGCCACGCCGATCCAGAACGAGATGGACGAGCTGTACAACCTGATCAACCTGCTGAAGCCGGGCCATCTTGGCCACACCAGCACGTTTGCCACCAACTACGTGGAAGGAAAGCGACAGGCGAAAAACAACGAGCAGCTCAAACACGAGCTGGACAAGGTGATGATCCGCAACAAGCGAAGCGACGGCGGCATCCAGTTTACCAACCGCGTGGTACGGTCCATCCCCATCGTGCTGTCGCCGGAGGAAAAGGCCCTGTACGACGGGGTCACCCGCTTTGTCAAGGAACAGTATCACTCCGGGACGGGCGGCTTCAACTCGCTCGCCTTGATCACCTTGCAGCGAGAGGTCTGCTCCAGCCGGGAAGCGGCGTTCATGACGCTGTACAACATGCACCAGCGCACCCCGGAGGACTCCCCGGCAAGAGCCGAGATCATGGAGCTGGTGGAGCTGATCAAGCGGATCGAGACCCACTCCAAGGCGGCAAAAACCGTGGAACTGATCCGGGAAATCAACGACAAGGTGATCATCTTCACCGAGTACCGGGCGACGCAGAATTATCTGCAAAAGTACCTGCATGAACACGGGATTACCTCTGTGCCGTTTCGCGGCGGATTTAAACGGAGCAAAAAAGACTGGATGACCGACCTGTTTCAAAACCGGGCACAGGTGCTGATCGCCACCGAGGCGGGCGGCGAAGGGATCAATCTGCAGTTCTGCAATCAGGTGATCAACTACGATCTGCCCTGGAACCCGATGCGCGTGGAACAGCGGATCGGCCGCGTCCACCGGCTGGGGCAGCAGCGGGACGTCCACATCTACAACCTGTCCACCGTCGGCACCATTGAACAGCACATCCTCAACCTGCTCTATGAAAAAATCGACCTGTTTGAAATGGTGATCGGTGAATTGGACGACATCGTGGAGCGGCTCAATCTGAATCAGACACTGGAAGAAAATCTCATCAGCATCATCATGGACTCCCGCTCCGAGAGGGAAATGGCCGTCAAGCTGGACAACATGAGCCAGGCCATTCGCGCGATCCGGGAGGCAAACCGGTCGCGGGACGCTCTGCCCGATGTGGCGGAACACTAACCGATCCCGGTGATTGGCCGCGGCTGCCGGCCAGCATTTTATAGTCAGACGGGAGGGAAACGATGCATGCAGCAAGAGCAGATACGCCGATTTACAGAACGCTACCTGGCCGCCTTTTCCGCCCATATTATGGAGACGCATCCCGACTACCTGACCGTAAAGCTGCCGGTCGAGGTGGACAAAGATATCGGCAATAGACCGTTTTACTGGACCTGGGTGGAGAAAATGAATCTGCCCTACCAGCCCATGGTGCTCACGTTTTACTTTGACAGCGAGCGGAAGCCGGAGGGACTGCGAGCGGAGCACCTCCATCTCGGCGCGGGCCGTCTGCAGCAGATCTTTCAATCCGCCCGCAAGCACGGAAGTTTCGTCTGCATGTACGAACAAACCGCATCCCCCCGACCGGGCGGCCGGCGCACCACCCCGCTCGTTCCCTGGCTGGGATTGAACTGGAAAGTCTCCTTTATTTGCGACAAAAAGCGGGACATGCTGCTCCATTTCGGGATCAACCTGCACCAGCCCCAGATTGTAACCGACTTTTACCCGTTTCTGCAGCAGCTGTCGCTCGCCCCGTCCATCCCGGATTACTGCTACACGCTGGAAAGACGCCTCTCTCTGACAGAGGCCGCCGCCATTGCCGAACGGGAGACCCGCCGCCTGCTGGACGCAGAGGACGGACGCTGGGCAGAGGAAGCGCGGCAGCGGCTCAATGAAGAGTTGCAGATTCTGGAAGCGTACTATGCCGAGTTGGTCTCCCGTGAAGCGGAAAGCCGCGAGCGCGACAGCGGCGCGGCGGATGGTGACGAATCCTCGGACAGCGGGAAAAGCGGCGGCAGTGAAGCACATGCTCTCTCTTTGCCGGACGTTCTGGCGAAGACGGCGACAGAAGCTGCTCAGGTGAACCAATCTGTCCCGGCTCCCCCTGTCCATATTGCACCGCCCACCGTCCAACCTGCGACCGAACCGTCTGCAGCCCGGGAGGAGCCGCAGAGCAGCGGCGGCCGCATCCTGGACTTTTTGCGTGCCAACGGCATACCCGAAACGCCGCGCGAAGAGATCGACCAGACAGAGTGGCGCAGCAGCACGCCGGAAGAGGAAAAGCAGCGGCGCATGGACGAACTGCACTGGCAGTACGAGCCTCGCATCGAGGTGCAGTTTATCAATGGCGGGCTGTTTTACCTCCAGTCCGCGCCTCCCGCCAAAAACAGGCGAATTCTGTAAAAGAAGTGCGAGAAAAAACGATCGCAAAGAGACAGATAGCAACAAATCTTTTTCGTCAACCTGGTTACAATAGGTACCAAGAAGCCTTGTACAAAAGGTGGTGCATGCTTGTGGCCAGTAAAATGACCCGATCCGTATGCGCACTGCTCTGTGCGCTCGCGATCGCGTGGCCGGCCGTCACGCACGCCGAAGAGACGGATTGGGACAAGCGTTTTCACACGCAGGTTCAGCAGTGGATGAACACGATCATCGAGCGGGATCCCAGTTTCCGCGACTGGAAAAACGCCCAAATCGATGCTCAATCGCTCGGTGCCAACCAACATCAGTGGCTGGTCAGCATCACGCGAGACGGCAGACAGGTGGGTTACATGGTGGTGGGCGAATCCCCCGCTTCCGGAACACAGCCGACGTTTGTGCTGCTGGAATACGGCGTAGGCGAATACATTTTGTTCGACGACGCGTTTGCCCCGCGCGCAGTGGCGGCGGAACCGGTCTATGACGGATTCGCCTCCCACTGGCTGGTCGCGCGTCAAGAGCAGCGGGAACTGGTGGACGCCAAGACGGGCGAAACGTACCCCGCATCCGCTGTTGCCGGCCCGCCGGTGATCACCACGCTGTCTGAAGCCGAACTGGTTCGCCCGGAAGAACGCCTCACCGCTGCCCGCGTGCTGTCCGGTGCAGTACAGGACCCGTTTGACCGGATTGACTGGCTGACCGACACGTCCAACAGGCGTCAGCTGACCTGGACAGACCTCTGGCAAAAAACATCCGCCGGCCCGGTAACGCTTACTGTGCCGCTCCACCACTCCAATGTGCTGGCACCGTTTGCAGTGCAGTCGCTGCATCTGTGGAACGGCCGCGCGGCATACGTCGGCGTCTGGGACGAGGGGCTGCGCTTCGTTCCCTACGCATACGCGATGAAAGTGGGACAGTTTCATGCTGTTGATACCGGCGCACACAAAACAAGCTCTCTGCCGGAATGAACCGACAGAGAGCTTGTTGTCTGGGCGGCTGTGTGCTGTATGGGATCAGCTCGCCGCGTCCGTTTCAACGCCTGATTGGGGAACTGCCCCCGTCAGCACCGTCAGCGATGCTCAATGGGCGACAGTCGGGTGTGTACCGCATGAAACACTTCCTGGGGAGTCATGCCAGCGGCGTTGATGACCGGAGCACCGGATATGGTTTTGCTCTGGTCGTTCAGCACGTTGACATCCTGGCCGGTGATCACGATGGCGTCCACCATGTTTTGCCAGTTGCCCAGATCCACCACGTCGTACCCGTTGTCACGCAGCATTTTGCGGATATGGGTAAGGGAACGTTCCACTGCCACTCTCGCCATATGCTACCTCCATCCGGCTGGGATTATTTGCGCCATAACAGCTTGATTGACATCGGGATGGCCCCGAACCAGCGCGTGGACCAGGCCTCGCGCGGCTGTTTCCGCCGCCGCCGCTCTTCCTTCGGGGTCTCCACATACTGCACAAACAAGCGGGTCAGGTACTTTAAATACTCCTGAAACGACATCACACGTGCCTCCTTCATACGCACGTTTCCGCGCCGTTTGCCGTGAAGGCGGAGCGCTTTCTTCCCCTAGTCTCTCCCGATCAGGCCGCTTTCAACCATCCTTCCGCGTATTTCCGCCACGATATCGGACACGTCCTTGCCGGTTGTGTCGATTTGAATCGGGGCAAAATCATACGCCCCTTTCCGCTCGTCCAACAGTCTCCGCACCCGTTGCGCCACGTCGCCGGCGATGAGCGGACGGCCGGTATCTCCTGCCAGGCGGCGGATCAGTTCCTCCTCCGCTGCAGACAAGGCGATCACCGTTCCCTCACTCAGCATGAGCCGGACATTTTCCGGACGAAGCACCGCTCCCCCTCCGGTGGTCAGCACCTGCGGCTTCTCTTGCAGCAGCTCCCGCAACATGGCGCTTTCCGCGTCCCGAAAGTACTGCTCTCCCTTTGTAGCGAACAGCTCGGGAATCGAGCATCCCTCCCGCTCTGCGATCGCCTCGTCCAAATCGCGGTGCGGAATGCCCAGATCCTTAGCCAGCGCGCTCCCCACCGTAGTTTTCCCTGTTCCCATGAATCCGACGAAAATCACATTTCCGTATGTCATCGGCTGTCTCCTGCCTTTCGTAGTCGTAGATGACTGTCCGCAACGTCACTGCAAGGTCACGGTCTTTGCCTCTTTGTCATAGGAAACCTGCGCGCCAAGCCCCTGACTGAACAAGGTGAGCGGCGCCATCGTCTTCTCGGCGATTTCCAGCAGCGGCTGCCCCAGATCGACGCGCTGGCCGTCCCGTTCAACAACGCGTTGGCCCTGTTTGAGCACGACCTGATGCCCTCTGCCCTGCACCATCGTCGCCTGCTTGTCCGGCAACCAACTGACGCGATACCCCATCCGTTCCGCCACTTCGCGCAGCGGGAGGTAGACCGTCCCGTTTTTCACCCTCGCTGGAACGGATGGGTAAAAGCTCGTCCCGTTCACGATGGTCGTCACATACGGTTCCAGCTCCACCTGACGCAAGGGCGCCTTGTTTTCCGTCCGGACATTGGGGACGAAGTAGCGCGCTTCTCCTTTCAGCACCTGGCCCAGCGCCTGATCGAGGTGCTCCGGACCGATAACACTGCCGTGGTAGGTGCGCTGCACGCGCTGCAGGAATTGTTTGTAGGCGTCGTCGCCGATCTGCCTGCGCAGGTGGTCGTACAACAGCGCCCCTTTGGAGTACCAGGTCCAGTGGAACTCCTGTTCACCGGCAAACTGGTTGAGCCGCTTGCCCAATCGGCCGGACGGATAGAGCTGCTTCAACTTGTCCGCGTCGCGGCTGTACGATGACAGGAGGGCGGCGGCCTTCTGGGAGCCGTAGCGGTGCTGCAGATAGTGATAGACGCTCATTTCCACCAGCCCCTCGTCCAACCAGCCGTGCACCGCTTCCAGCGTGGCGACGCTGTTGTACCACCACATGTGGGCCACCTCGTGCGGCAGCCAGTGCTCGATCAGATTGTTGTGGTGCATGTCCCGCTTAAACACCGCCATGTTGGCGTACTCCATCGCATACGTCGTGCCGGTGCCGGTCTCGGCAATCGCCACCCGGGGATACGGCAGCGGGCCGTACCATTCTGTATAGACCGGAAACACAGACCGGGCGATCGCTTTGATCCGCTCGATGTTGCCCTTGTCCACAGACGCGATGTCTACCGTCAAATTGGGCGCAAAGGTGATCGTCTCCACATGGTAGCGCGGGCTGCCCACCAACGCAAAATTGAGCAGGCGGCTGCCGCGGTACCGCACTTCCTGCCGGTTGCCGGCCAGCGGCTTGGTCTCTCCCCTTCCCCAGGAGCTCACCCATTGAAAGCCCTTTGGCGACACAAACGACACGTCGTAATCAGCGTAATGGTACACGAACGGATCGCCGAAATTGACCCGCTGCGGCGGAGTGTACCAATTGCCGCGCTGGTCCATCGCACCCAGCATCGGATACCAGGTGGTCAGCGTCCAGATGTCGTCCTTTACCCCAAAACGGGTGCCGCGGCGGGGAACGGGATTCTCAAAAGTGACCGTCAAGCTCCCCCGCTTCGCCGAACCGAACGGATTGGTCAGATGGACAACCGCCTGGCGCCGTTCGAATGTAAGCGGCTTGTCCCCGGCGCGAATCTCCTTGATCGTCATCAGATTCCATGGATAGTCGTAGATGAACAGGCGAAGATCCGGCGTGCGCGGATTATCGAACTCCACCGTGACACTTCCAGCAATCATCGCCTTTGTCGTATTCAGTTCAGCACGAATCGTATAGGTCGGATGCAGATCTTTCACATAGGAGGGCAGCGGCGGATTGTAGGCGAATGGATCAGCTCCCGCCCCTGTCGTCACTGTCGCGTTGTTTATGAAAAACGGCGCCAGCACAGGCCACTTGGCGATCACCCCGACCGAAGCGAAAACGATCAAAATTGTCAAACAGATCAACAAGCTCGTTTTGTGCAATGGTTTCATGTCAGCCCCCGACTCATAAGCGACAAGCACGATGTTATTTCGTCGCAAAGCTTATCCAATTTATTGTAGCAAATCTCGACAGGGCTGAATAGAAAATCTTGCCACATCACAGCTACATGACAGCGGCCCGCATGCAGCGACACCCCATTCATAACAGCGGACGCGCTTACTCGCTGCGGCTGTTATGGGTCATTACCACGTCTCGTACATGATCTCGCCCGTGTAGGTCAAATCGTATCCCCCGATCGCAGCCAGTTCGTCGCGAAACGATGCCGATCGCAAAATGTCCCGCACGATCTGGATCAGCTCCTCGTTTTCCGCGTTTTTCAGGATGACCAGATCGTACCGCTCCCGAATTACAGGCAAAAACTCCACTCCGACGATCCGGGCAGCCTTTTCGATCCCCACGCCGACGTCCGCTTCCCCCCTCGCTACTGCTGCGGCCACAGCGAGGTGATTCGCCTCTTCCCTGTCGTATCCAGCCACGTCCCGTCCGGCGATGCCGTGCAGCCGGAGCTGTTCTTCGATCAGGGTGCGTGCTCCTGACCCTTTTTCCCGGTTCACCATGCGCACCCCGGGTTTGCCGAAATCGGTCCAGTCGACTATCTGCTTCGGGTTGCCCGCCCGGACGTAAAAACCGGCCCAGCGGGACAGCAGATTGACGATCACGTAGCGGTATCCGCACAAAATCCGCCGCACATACGGCGTGTTGTATTCCCCGGTGTCGCCGTCGAACAGGTGCGTGCTGACGACATCCGCCTCACCTGCGTACATCGCCAGCAGGCTGTTGATGCTGCCCGCATAAGCGCGAAGCGGCCGCATCGTTTTGCCTCTGCGTTCGAGATGACTGGCCAGCATGTCAAGGCTGACGTCCTGACCGCTGATGATAACCTGACGAACGTGCTGCGCTCCCTGCGGCCAGGCGCTGCGCTGCATGGGCGTCACAGGCGCCGAAGCGCTCGGAACCGCCGCTGCCATGCCGGATACTCCTTTTGCTCTCGCCTTGTACGCTTCCAGATCGGACGCGTCCACCCGCATCTGCCGGCCGACGCGGTACGCGGGCAGTTCCCCTTTTTTGATCAAATCGTACACGGTCAGTTTGGAGATTCGCAGCATCTTGGCAATTTCTTCAGTCGTGTAAGAAATGTCGTCGTTCATCGCCGCCTCCCGGATCAATTGCTGACTTGTCTTTCTCCATTTTCGTTTACTATTCACATGTTTGCAATTGATCAATTGAAATCATTCAGATAATCTAATTATAACTAATTATTATTACATATAACGAAACACAACTCAGGAGGTCGTATCATGCAAAAACAACTGACGGCCATCCTTGCGGCACTCTGCATGATGTGGGCCGCCGGGTGCGGTGCGCAGACCTCAGACCAGCAAACCGCCCCGCAGCAGCCATCGGCCAAGCCGGCGGAAACGACACTGATGGTCTCGGCTGCCGCCAGCCTGACCGACGCGTTGAATGAGCTGAAAACTGCGTTTGAACGCGAACATCCCGGAGTGGTGATTAGCTATAACTTTGGCAGTTCCGGCAAGCTGGCCTCCCAAATCGAGCAGGGCGCTCCCGCCGACGTCTTTTTGTCCGCCAGCAAACAGGATATGGACAGGCTGGAAGAGAAACAGTTGATTGTCACGGACACGCGCGTTGACTTTGCCAAAAACGAGCTTGTACTGATCTCGTCGGCTTCCAGCCCGCTGGCGCTTTCTTCATTTGAAGAGCTGGGCGATGATGCCGTCAAGCATCTCGCCGTCGGCGAACCAACGACCGTCCCGGCCGGCCGCTACGCCAAAGAAACGCTCGAACACCTGAAGATGTGGGACAACCTGTCGGACAAGCTGGTCTTTGCCAGCGACGTGCGCCAGGTGCTGACCTATGTCGAGTCCGGCAACGCCGAAGCCGGCATCGTCTACGCGAGCGATGCGGCCATTTCGCCCAAGGTGAAGGTGATCGCCGCAGCCGAACCGGAGTGGCACAACCCGATCGACTATCCGGCCGCCGTCATTGCCGCCTCCCGTCAGGCGGACACCGCCAGGATGTTTCTTGCGTTTGTGACCAGTGACAAAGGCAAGGCAATCTTTAAACAATACGGATTTCACGAGTAGGAGAACAGAACAGGAGGCGGACACATGAATCATCCCGAATTGACACCGCTGCTGCTGTCGCTGAAAGTGGCGGCCCTCTCCACCTCCATCGTATTTGTCGCCGGTCTGCTGATCGCCCGCTTCCTGACGCGCAGGCACTTTTGGGGCAAGCACGTACTGGAGTCCTTTCTGCTGCTGCCGCTGGTGCTGCCCCCCACCGTCGTCGGATTCGGCCTCCTGCTTTTGTTTGGAAAAAACGGGATAATCGGCAAGTGGCTGACGGAGTGGTTTGGAGTCCAGGTCGTCTTTTCACTGACCGGTGCCGTAATCGCTTCCGTGGTCGTGTCGTTTCCGTTGATGTACCAGAGTGCCGCCGCCGCCTTCAGCGGGATCGACCGGCGGTACGAAGACGCTGCCCGGACGATGGGGGCTTCGGAATGGCGCGTCTTCTGGACGATTTCCTTTCCGCTCGCCTGGCCGGGGCTGTTGGCCGGATTCGTTCTCTCCTTTGCCCGGGGTCTGGGGGAGTTCGGCGCCACGCTGATGCTGGCGGGATACATTCCCGGCAAGACCGATACGATCCCCGTCGCCATCTACTTCGCCGTGGAAGCCGGCCAGATGGACAAGGCGCTCTTTTGGGTGATCATGATCGTCTCGCTGGGCATGGGAACGACCATGTGGTTGAACTGGTGGAGCCGACGCAGCGTCCGCCGGTTTGCCAACACGAAATAAGGCGGGAGAATGACCATGCTGTATGTCGACATGCAAAAACGGCTGCCTGACGGCGTCCTGCACGCGCGGTTTACGGCAAAAGACGAGATTGTCGTCCTGTTTGGCCCTTCCGGTGCGGGGAAAACCACCATGTTGAATTGTGTGGCGGGTTTGACCAATCCCGATGCGGGCCTCATCCGGCTGGGCGACACCGTCTTTTTTGACAGCGATTCAAAAAAGGCCCTGCCGCCGCAGCAGCGCAACGTGGGCTATCTCTTTCAGGACTACGCCCTGTTTCCGCACATGACCGTGGAACAGAACATCCGCTACGGACTGAAAAAGGGGACCAACCTGCGGCTGGCCGAACTGCTCGCCTCCGTCGGGATTGATCGGCTGCTGGATAAATACCCGCATCAACTGTCCGGCGGGCAAAAACAGCGAGTCGCCCTGGTACGGGCACTGGCCACGGAACCGGATATCCTGCTCCTGGATGAGCCGCTGTCCGCCCTGGACGCAGATACACGCCGCCAGTGCCAGGATGAACTGCTCCGACTGCACGAGATGTGGCGAATACCGTTTCTCCTGGTCACCCACGATCTCCAGGAGGCGGAACGGTTGGGCAGCGTGATCCTCGTGGTGCAGAACGGCCAGGTGCTGCCCCACGGTCCCAGGCGATCAAACGAGTCGTCTTTCCACGCCGGGACCGCGCACGAATCCTCTTGAGGTGTTAGCTGATCGGGCATGTGAAGCTGGACGGACACGACAAAAGCCGTGCTTTCGCTCCTCCGCCTTTTGGCTGGCGGCCGGAATGGCACGGCTTTTTCATTCGCTTATACATCTGCGTTATTTGCCACAGAACGGCTCGATTTTCACGTCATGCTGTTTGGCCCAGCGGTGCAGTTCGGTGAGAAACGGCAGCAGATCCGGGCTTTCGGCGTGTACGCAGAGCGTGTCCGCAGCCAGCGCAATCACACTCCCGTCCACGGTTTGCACCGTCTGTTCCAGTACGAGCTGCCTCGTCTGCTGCATCTGCTCTTCCTTGCTGATCAGCACGCTGCCCTCCAGTTCACGCGGAGCCAACCTGCCGTTTGGCAGATACGCGCGGTCGGCAAATACTTCTTCCGCCACCTGCAGACCGTATTCCAGACCGATCTCCACCAGTTTGCTGCCCGACAAGGCATAGAGGATCAGGTCGCCGTCGATGTCGACGATCGCCTGCACTACTGCCTCAGCCAGTTCAGGCTGCTCGGCAGCCTCGTTGTACAGCGCCCCGTGCAGTTTCACGTGATGCAGGCTCCCTCCCAGCGCCTTTGTCACGCCGGACAGGGCGGCCACTTGATACAGTACCAGTTCGTACACCTCCCGCGCCGAGAGGTTCATGGAACGGCGGCCGAACCCCTGTACGTCGGGGTAGCCTGGATGCGCGCCGATTTTCACCCCGTGCCGGAGCGCCGCTTCTACTGTTCTGCAGATGTTATGGGGATCGCCAGCATGCAGGCCGCAGGCAACGTTAACGGACGTAATCCACTTCATGATGCCCAGGTCTTCCGTTTGCCGTCCGCGGCTGAACCCTTCCGCCAAGTCGCAGTTGATATCCAGGTGAATCATGTACGCACCGCCCTTCTGTAAACGCTGTCATTGTCAGTATCGCTTTCCATGTCCATTACATTTCCCATTTCTTACAGCATATCATGCCGCACCCACCAGCAAAAGCAAAAAAGCTGCCGAAATGTGGCAGCTTAGCGGACGATTTCTGTCGAAACGCCTGTCGACACCAATCCATCGTCGTTTTGCAAGTTTTCCGTCAGGGCCATGAGCTGGCTTTTCTCCTGTTTGTAGTCGTATTCTTTCGCCTTGTCCGGCTTGGCGTTGTTGTACTCGATTGGAATTTCGTGTCGGTGGGACCGCTCGATTTTCGTGACGAAGTGCAGCTTTTCCATCATGCGGATTGTTTCGTCGATCTGATTGGCATCGACGTACATCGACACGTAGTTCAACCGCTTGGAGATGTAGTGAATGGTGCCAAATTTGCGTAAATTTTTGGCGGCACGCGTGTTTTTCACCCACACGGCGACCCCAAGACGTCGTTCTCTCATGCTGGTCGTCGATCTCCTTCCCGAACGTGATAAAATGTTTCATAACAGACACATTACCCGGCCCGCAAATTACTTCCGAAAGCGAGGGAAGACACATGCGCCTGGACACGTACTACCAACGGTTTACGGACGCGATCCTGCAGCAGGACGTCGCCGCTTCAGCGTACTGGCGCCAGTTTGCTGGCCAGCGCTTTTTTTATATAGCCAGTCCGCTCCCCGCCACTCAACTGGCCTGTCAGCTGTTGGCGACGGGGGAACGGATCACGGCGGACACCAAGCTGAAACTGGAGTGCGTCTACGTGCGCTCCGACAGCTCGCAGCACGTCTTTCGCGTGCGCTTCCTCGTGCCGCAGGAGAAGCAGTTTTGCTGCGGAAACTTGTGCGAAGACTGCTTCCTTCTCAGGCAGCCGCGGTCATGAGCGTTTTTTTATGCTGCACCCGCAGCTTCCCCCGCTGCCGCAGCCGCTGCTTTTCGCCTCCAGAAACGGATTGTTGCTGGGGACCTTGATCGTCTCCGAGACCGCGTCAGCAATGGTTCGTCCCACCTGGTACAGCAGACGGTCCAGGTTGTCCTCCGCCCGCTTGAACGCCTGGACAGAATCCAGCATTTCGATTTTCCGCTTCAGCTCGCGGACCTCTTTCGATATCTGATCGTAGTCGGGATGATATTTCCCAAACCGCTGAACATCTTCGTATTGGGCCTTTTTGCGTTCGAACAGCGCGAGCAGGCGCTGCGCCTCCTCGTCCGCTTCCATCCGCTGCTTGGCATGAATGTACTCCGAGACCTCGCGCGAATGGTTGATCATCGTGGACAGCTCGTGCGAATGCAGGATAAGCTCGGCCATATCCACCGTCTCCAATGCTTCCATGCAGCGAGACCCCCTTTCTTGAAAGCCCTTATCTTGCATTGTACCACGAAACAATCCGGCTAGTACAGATAATCCGGCAGGAGAATGCGCACGCGATCGATCTCGTCCAGCCGACACCGTCTTTTTCCGCTGCGATCCTCCAGGACAAGATGCCAGTACCCCATTTCCACAGCCAGCTGCCGCGGGATGCCCTCCCACGTCTGACCGCTCATGAGACGCAGCTGAACCTCCAGTTCCAGTTCGCGGGCCCGCTGCAGCAGATCGCGCAAGGTTTGCGGATGGTAGGATTGGAAATGCTGCGTCCACATCTTGGGCAGAGTTGCCGCTTGAGGCATGCCTTCCCACTGGTTGGGAAAGGTGTTTTCCACTGCGTATCCGTCCCAGGGCCGGTCCACGGCAAACAGACCGGCAGTCGGCCCATCGTCACTAATATCCGTCTCTTCCCTTTCCACACGCATCAGCGCCCCATCCTGCGGCTCGTAGCCATACGCCCGAAACAGGGCCAACAGGCTCTCCTTCTGGGCAGGCGTCACGAGGAAATCGGTCGGGGAAATGACCATCTCCAGATACGGCTGAAACGCTTCGATCTGCCGCAACTCCTCCAGCAGACCGGGGTGGGCGGTCCGCACCCGAAACAGCGGTTCCAGTTGGATTTGCCGCGCGTTTTTCCCCCACATGTGGATCAGCTGACTGACCGCTTCCGGCAGCGGGTGGGTGCAGGACTGGCGCAGCGTCTCCACGGCCTGCTGCTCCGTTCCGCCTGCGGCCAGAAACGCCTGTAACGGTTTGGCCTGCAGTTCGCCGCGCAGCAGCTCCCCATCAAACGCCAGCGGACAGAAACGGCTCAACGCCCATACCGCCTGCAGCGGAACGAGCGGCGGTATGGTAATGATTCCGGCTGGATCGACAAACCACCCTTCTTCCCGGGGCAAACGGGGCAGGCTGTTCCATCGCCAGTAAAGCGCTCCGTCCTCTGCGGTGCCGAGCTGAATCCAGCCAAACCCCAAGAGCAGGTGAAGCCACTCGTCCACGGCCCGTTGCTTTGCCTCGTCCGGCAGAACAAATCCAGCCTCCGCCAAACGTTGCAGCATGTAGTCGAGCGAGTGCCACTGTTCCAGCGGAGAACGCTTCATCCACAAGGCAAGTGCGTCCCACCAGCTTTCATGGGGCAGGTACTGCTCGGCTGCCAGCTCGTACAATTGTTCCCAACTCTGCTCCGGTGTCATGTCCAGCCATTGGAGCACGCGTTGCTCTGCCAGGACCAGACGTTTCTCCTGCGGACGGACAAGCCCCAGGCGCAGCGCCACATCCAGAACGACAGCCAATGGCAGCCCATCCGGTTCCTCATCGGCTAGCGGCGGCAGTTTCCATCCGGCTACATGGCTTCTGTTCAGTGACAGCAGTGCTGCCATCTTTTGCCGGACCCGGCGGTGAACGCCGCCTTTTTGCGTCAGCGGCACGTCATTGTCGCGAATGAACAGCAGGACGGCAAAAAGATCCAGATGTAACCCCCGTCCTGCTGTTATATAATAAGGGAGCGTTTTTGGCGCCAACGATGGGGTTTTTGCCTCCGGCAGCAGGCAGAAGGTCAGATGCTCCCGCACTTCACGGGGCATCAGGTAACCGATTTCGCTCCACCTCTTGCGAACAGTTAGCACCAGCCCGAGCCGGCGCAGTCTGTTCAATCCGACGGCCAGATGCCTGTGGTTTTGGGCGCTGAGCCGATCCCACTCTCTCTTCCGGAAAAATCCTCTGGCAGAAGTGGTGACGAACAGCCGAATTGCTTGCCGTTCGGGTTCGCTGGCCTGCTTCCACACTTCCATGGCAAAGGCGGGATCAGCCAGGCGAATGTGCACATCCCGTTCATCGCGGATGCCCAGCCGCTTTTCCTGCTCGGCTATCATCGCTTGCCGTGTCGAGTGGGAAAGGTATTCGACGCATTGCTGCACACGCACGCTTGTCACCCCGCTTTCACCGTTATTTGCCACATGTTCGTCAACCTACAATCGCAAGGAGGGATATCGACATGTTGCATGCAATGTACAGTTTGATTTTGGCTGCCGCCCTGGCGATTCCGGGGGTACAGCCGTTTTCTATAGATCATCCTACTCCAATCGCCGTCCCTGCGGAAGGGACGAACGCAACTGAATCCGTCTCTGCTTCTTACCCGCCTGCGGTCCGCGATGCCCTGAAGCAGGTGCAAAAAAGCGGCGGTCACACGATCGTCCGCGCCGACGGTAAGACCTATGTCGTCATCGGTGTCGGGCAGCGTCCGACCGGCGGCTACCGTCTGGTGACCGAGCGGGTGGAGCGCACCGGCGCACACGGATTTGTCATCCGCGTCCGTGAACAAAAACCGGCCGCCGGCGCGATGAAGGCACAGGTTATTTCCTATCCAACCCTGGTGGTTGCGCTTCCTGACGCGCAGGCCCAGGTGCAGGTAACTATCTCTTGACACAGGAAAGCCGGCCCATGCTTGTCCCGTCGATACGGGATGAGGGTCGGCTTTTTGCATGCGCCCGCCCCGGATGCGCGTTCGCTGTCCTAAAGCGGCCGCTCCTGTTTGACGCCGGCCGGGCTACGGCTTGACGTCGATCTGCAGCTTCTGCTGCACGCCGTATGATTCGTGATTGTTGTGCGCCAGTTCGACCACGACTTCGTGTCGGCCCGGCGGAATGTCTTTTAACACGTACTGCGGTTCAAAGATCTTGGCCACCTTTTTGCCGTCCAGGTAGAGATGGACGTGCCCCTCACCGTATCGGTTGTCCTTTCCCATGTTTTCCAGAGAAAAGGTAAAACCGGTCACGTTCAGCTTCAAATGCAGGTCATCCTGTTTCAGCGTATGGGACACGTTCAGCGTAGGGAGCCGGTGCTGATCGTGAACGGCTTCGACCGGCGCTTGGGTGTTTGCATCGCGGTTCGCATAGACAAACAGCTCGATGCACGCTGCCACTCCAATCAGTATGAGCAGGCGGGTGATCAGTTGCGGGGCCTTCATCGGGACACTCCTTTCCACATCCTGTCACCCACCAGTGTTCCCGAACCGAGACCGCTTCATTCGCGTGCGCCTGCTGACCGGCGGCTACCGCTTGGGCGGGCGAAATCCTGCTGCCTTGGCCTCTTCTTCCGTGGCGAACCAGACCTCCGCTTTCGTCCGTTCGTAGTTGGCCGATCCGGGCACATGATAGATTTTCTCTCCTTTGGCATTGATGTTGCCCTTGATCGGCTTGCCCGGCGGCGGGGTCTCCGCTGCGCTATCCGTCTGCTTCGCTTTTTTGGTATTACTGTCTTTGCCGTTATCGGCTTCTTTTGCTGTCGATGTAGTCTGGGAATCGGACAGTCCCCACAGCCCTCGGTTGTGTTCCCGCGCGTCCCGCTCCGCTTCCAGAAACAGATCGGCGTAAGCCACATTGGGCGGGACGGTCATGATTCGCGCGTATCCGTCCCGGACCAGCTTCTCGTTGACAAACGTGCCGTCCGCCATGTACACATAGGCCAGCAGCCGGCCGTAACGGTCGTGGGGTTCGACGTCAAACTTGAGTGTAACTGTTTGCCCCGTCAGCAGTTTCTTGCTGAATTCGCTCGCTTCCTTTCCGTATGGTTCCACGGGGTGGTTGGGCTTGACCGTCTCCGGCGTGTCAACGCCGATCATCCGCACTTTTTCCCCGCTCGAAATCTCAAATGTGTCTCCGTCCACCACGCGCTTGACGACCGCGGTCATCTCGCCGTTGGGACTCGGCTGATCGTTGGCCGCACAAGCGGTCAACACAAGGCACAGGCCGATCAGCCAATGGATGATGTGTTTCATCGGTATTCTCTCCTTTTCTCGCTGTGCTGTTTACCAGCGTAGCCGATCGTCCTGGAGAGGTCAACCCGGGGTGAAGGCGGACGGGAAAAGGAAATACACAAAAACGACCCAGCCAGCAGGTCGTTTTGTCGAGGAAGTTTAATCTCGGTCACTGAACAAAAACAGCAAGATCACCACGACGATGATAATCCACAAAAAATCATCGTTCTCCCGGTCGAAAAAACCATCCAGAAAACCCATGGTGGAGTCCCCCTTTCCTTCTCGCTTACAGCCTATGCAGCTGACTAGACGGGTGTCATTGGCTGTATGAGCCCAAAAGTGGGCAGGACAGGGGGCCGCTTACGCCAATGTGGCGAAGACGAGGTGTACATAGGTCGTCAACTGCTCCGCTTCCGGCTGAAATCCCAGTTCTTTTAGCGCGGCCAGCAGCCGCGAGCGGTCGGTATAATACCCGTATTCGATCCGTTCAATCGCATCCGTCCGGCCGGACTGCCGCAATGCCTCCAGGTGATTCGCGCGATGGCCGGCGTCCACGAACATGAAGTCGGCAATCGCCAACCGCCCCGCCGGTTTCAGTACGCGCCGGCACTCCGCCAGCGCCAGCACCTTCTGCTCGTCGGTCAGATGGTGCAGCGCGTAACTGGTGGCGACAAAGTCAAACCGGCTGTCCAAAAACGGAAACGCGAAAAACGTGCCGAGCTTGGCCTCCACCCCAGGATTTTTTTGCCGGCATCGCTTCAACATCTCGGGTGACTGGTCGAACGCGCAGACGGTCACCCCTCGTTCCCGCAACCGCCGTGCCAGATTGCCCGTGCCTGTCCCGGCGTCAAGACCGGTTTCACCCGGCTGAGGAGCGACCTTCTCAACCAGGGCATCCAGCACTTGTTCATACCGTTCATGCGGATGAAATCCGTCGCGCGCTTCCGTGACCATTTGGTCGTAGTTGGCCGCCAATTGGTTGAAATTCCACCGGTCCACCCAGTTGTTTCGCGCCTGACGAAGCCGTTTGCTTGCTTCCGCCAGTTCAAACAGGGAGGCGGGATCGCTTTCTCCATCCCTCTTTACCCGCTCAATCATCGCCTCCGTGGTGTGGATCACCTTGCTCAATTCCACCCAGCGGTCGTACACGAAGGAAAGCTGCAGCTCCAGGTAGTGCAGCAGACCGCCCTCTCCTTCGTCCAGCTGCCTCAGCACGTGCCGGATGTCTTCGATGGACATGCCCACCTCGCGCAGGGTGATGACGGTTTGCAGGCGCCACACATCCGCTTCCGTAAACTGCCGGTAGCCGGAACCATCCGCCTTTTTCGGCGTAATCAATCCCTTTTCTTCGTAAAAACGAATTGCCCGCGGCGTGATTTGCAGTCGGCGGGCCAACTCCTTGATCTGCATGAGCCGCTGTTCTCCCCTCCATACGCTTCTTACCCCATTGTAAACCTTGCCGTTGCGTGAATGTACAGCCCTGTTTTTTACGATGGAGAGGCAGCTGCACCCGCGTGTTTTCCTGTCCATACAATTTGCCTGTCCATAAAAAAGAAAGGCTGCCGGTCGCGCGCCGACAGCCTTTCCGTTCCCGGGACCCGGGACAAACGTCCTTTTGCCGCCGTAAGATGGCGGTGTATCATGCGCCTTGCGATTGAGCAGAACGCTCCGCGCCAGCAGCTTAGTGGCGGGGCGCCGGTTCGGAGATTTCGTACAGCGCTTCGCTTGCTTCGTCGTGGTGTGCCTGGCGGACCGCCATGTCTCCCAGCGCAACAATCCCCACCAGCTTGCCGTTCTCCACCACCGGCAGACGGCGAATCTGATGCTGGGCCATGATTTTGGCCGCTTCGTCCACCGTCATGTCGGGCTGACCCAGGATGATGTCGCGGGTCATCACCTCTTCCACGGCAGCCGAACCTTCCCGTTTTTCGGCCAAGCCGCGAATGACGATGTCGCGGTCGGTGATGATGCCGATTACGTCCTGCTTCTCATCCACAACGGGGATGACGCCGACGTTCCAATCGCGCATTTTGCATGCCACTTCGTAGACGTTATCTTTAAGCGTAACAGTAGCCACGTCTTTCGTCATGATCTCGCGCAGCGTGCGGTTTTCCACTTTTGCCATCTTCTTCTCCTCCTTGTCGCTGGTAACGTTTGTAGTGTGTCCGACCCTCCTGAGTTTCATGCAAAATGGGACAAGCGGCGTGATTTCCATCTGGAGATGACCGGGTACCTTGTGATAAGATGAGAACATGATGCTGTCAAAAACGGCATCACTCTTGTGTTCGCCCCCAGGCTTATAGCCGTGGACGGACGCAAAAAAAGACCGCCGGGTGGGGCAACACCCTACGGTCGTAAGTACAATAGACGTTCCCCAAAAGGGGGGCGGCTCTGCATTCCTGATTGTAGACCCCCTGGCTGTTTTAGCTCAAGGGAGGTCTACTTCTTTTTACTAGACGACAGCATTAAGACTAAAGTCCCGAACGCCAACATAAGACTTAGTGCTTCGAATACTGTCATGCTATCACCCCCTTTCCGATAACGGGGATGAACCGACCACCCTTGAGGAGCCCACCTATTGTGTTACACGATTATACCATATAATGGGAACAGGGTCATCATTCTTTAGGCTCGATATATCCATTGCGCTGTATCCAAAAACAGACTATCATAAGAAAGTGTACAACTTACCAAATGTAGGAGGAACGTCAATGGTAATCAAA
Source organism: Brevibacillus sp. MCWH (assembly GCF_013096935.1). Lineage (NCBI taxonomy): Bacteria > Bacillati > Bacillota > Bacilli > Caryophanales > Paenibacillaceae > Brevibacillus > Brevibacillus sp. MCWH. Next base: position 149,611 of record NZ_SDLF01000007.1, read on the forward strand.
GATACGGGAATCGGCGGCAAGGAAGTCATGCTCACCGATCTGGATCACTACATGAAAGATCTCGGATTTACCCGCGGCGCCTGGGATTACCGCCATGCTACATACGATCACAAAATCCTCGATAAAGGCAACACGTATTACCTGCGTATTGAAGCCAACGTAACCGAAGGCAAACTGGAAGATCCCCATGCCGTGCTGAAGCTGGAAGAACCGTACATGGGCAAACACCTGTTCCCGCACGGTCTGGATTACGATTCTCCGATTCCGGATTCCGTCGTGCAGTCAGCCAAACGGAAACTGCAGGTCCTGAACGAGAAGCTGTCCGCGTATTAATGCGGCATTCGCCCAATTGAAAAGAGCGCACACGTCTACAGAGAGGCATCCCCTCTCTGTTTCACGTCAAGGGGGGGTTCGTAATGAAGACACGGGGCGTCCCCGATTTCCTGCTGTTGCTGTTGACCGCCCTGCTGGTTGGATTCGGCATCACCATGGTCTTGAGCGCCAGCTCCATCTTTGCCCTGACCAGCTTCATGGGAAAAGGCTGTACGGTTTGCAATGGAGACGAACTGTACTTTGTCAAACGGCAGGCAATGTGGCTGGTAATAGGTACCATCGGCATGCTCATCGCCATGAACATCCCCTTTTCCTTTTACAAGCGCAATTTTCTTTTGATTGCGCTGATCAGCTTGCTCGCCCTGCTGCTGGTCTTGATTCCTGGAATTGGCAGCAACACCAACGGAGCCCGTTCCTGGTTCAGAATTGGTTCCGCCACGATTCAGCCGGTGGAATTTGCCAAGCTGGGGCTGATCCTCTATATGGCGGCGATCGTGACCAAAAAAGGAGAGGGTATACGCAAGTTGAAAACAGGTCTGATGCCCCCGCTCGTCGTGACCGGGGTGTTTTTCCTCCTGATCATGGCCCAGCCGGACCTGGGGTCGGCCGCGATCGTGCTGGGGACGGCTATCATCATCCTGATCAGCGGCGGAGCGCGGATCGGCCAACTGTTTCTGATCGGCTTTCCGGTGACCTCGCTGGCGCTGGTCAGCTACATCCTGGCGAAGGAACACGCCTTGGGTCGGATCACCGCCTTTTTGGACCCTTGGCAAGATCCTCGCGGCACCGGCCTGCAAGTCATCCAGTCGTGGATCGCCATTGCTCACGGCGGGTTCTCCGGCACCGGATTCGGGAAGAGCATCCAGAAATACCTGTACCTTCCGGAAGCCCATACCGACTTTATCTTCGCGATTATTACCGAAGAGCTGGGCTTTATCGGTGCCACACTCTTTCTGCTGGTCTACCTGCTGTTTCTTCTGCGCGGCTTTCACATCTGCCTGCGCGTCAAAGACACCTTTGCCAGCCTGGTCGGGATTGGCATCGTCAGCATGATCGGGCTGCAGGCGTTCATCAATATCGGCGGCGTCACCGGGCTGATTCCGCTGACCGGTGTCACCCTGCCGTTTATCAGCTACGGCGGCTCATCCCTTCTGGTCAGCATGGTGTCGACGGGCATCCTGCTCAGCGTCTCGCGGGAAGTCAGCCGGCAAAAAATGGCCGAACAACTGCAAAAGCAGCCGTACTCCGCCTGACGCTTCGGGGAAACGGCCAACCCATAAAAAAACGACCTGTATCGACAGGTCGTTTTTTACGTGAGATCGATCGCGTCGACACGGACATGGACAGCCTCCACGCACAAACCGGTCAGCGATTCGACGATCTCCTTCACTTTTTCCTGGAGCTGGCGGCAGACGTGATGAATCGGCAGTCCGTATTTGACCGACACCCGTATCTCGATGCTGGCTCTCCCGTCCACAAGCGACACGGTAATGCCTTTTGTGCCGCCGCTGATGCGTTTCGCCAGGTCCTGGTACAGCCCGCCGGAGTGCACGGAGATGCCGGATACCTCCCCTGCCGCCGTCCCAGCAATTACCGCCACCACTTGATCCGCAACGCGGATTTCGCCGCGCCTTTCCTCCATGGCGCCCCCTCCTTCCTCTCTCCGTCACAGGGCTGCGGCCGCGCTCGGTTATCAGATTTTTCTTTCATTATAAACAGAAGAAGCTTGGGCTTGAAAGGGGATTTCTCGTTTTCGCTCAGTCAGTGTCGGAAGCGTGCACTGCACGTCGATAAGTGTCAGACGGTCGGACGCACACACCTCGGCCAACGCGGACGCCAGTTCGTCCCTGCTCCGGATGGATCGCGCCGACACACCGCAGGCCCTGGCCCACTGGACGAAGTCGGGGTTTTGTAAACGGGTGCCAAACGGGACGAGGCCGCTTTGTCTCATCTTCCATTCCTCCAGCCCCAGCGTTCCGTTGTTGACGACAATCAGCAGAAACGCTGTCTCTTGCTCCACGGCTGTCATCAGTTCGGACATGTACATCTGCAGGCCGCCGTCTCCCGTCACGCAAATCACCTGCCGCTGCGGCTGGTTCAGTTTGGCTGCAATTGCCGCGGGAAGGCCGTACCCCATCGTCCGCCACTTCCCGGAAAAAAGCGGGCGCTGAGAAACGGCGCGAAAAGCACGATTGAACCAGATGGTGTGCTCACCGGTATCCAGCGTGATGACGGCATCGTCGTCAACGGCCCGGGACAGCGCGTGCATGAGTGCCTCCGGTGTGACCGGCTGGTCGGGCCCAGCGTCGACGGCTTGTTCTGTCTCCTGCCAAAATGCAGCGTGCCACCGCTCCACTCGCGCCATCCAGTCGGGGTCGGGACGCTTGTTCTCCAGCCGGCGCAGCCAGAGCGGCAGGACCTCTTCCAGATCTGCCGTCACTGAAAACAGGTCGGGATGGAAGTGGATCGACTCGATCGACCGGTCTACCTGCACCACCGGCAAGCCGGCCGGGATGTATTCCTGCGGGAACCAACTCGCACCGAGAATCACCAGCAGGTCTGCTGCGGCCAGCGCGTCCAGACCGGCGCGGCTTCCTCCCTCGCCCAGACCGCCCAGCATCAGCGGATGGGATTCCTCTATGACGCCTTTTGCCCCCAGCGAAACCAGCACTCCCGCTCCCGCCTGCTCCGCCAGCCGTTGGCACGCATCCGCGACGCCGCGCGCCCCGATCCCGAGAAGCATGAGCGGTCGTTTTGCCCGTCCAATCCATTCCGCCGCCTGCTCCACCTCCCCTCTGTTCGCGCGCAAGCCAGACGCCTGCCTCGGCAACTCGGGGATCAGCGGACAGCCGGTCGTACGGGAAAAGACATCCTTGCACACCGCCAGATGGGCGACGCCCTGCTGCGACTCGGCCGTGACAAAGGCTCGCTGGAGCACCTCGCCGATCGCCTGGGGATGGGTGACCGTCGTCGTGTACCGGCAGATGGGACGCATCACGTCTTCCTGGGGCACGTACTGCTTGTACTCTCCCCCCAACTTGTACGTCTCCACCTGTCCGGTAATGGCCACGACCGGAGCCCGATCCGTCTGGGCATCGGCCAAACCGTTCAAGAGCTGAATGGTGCCCGGACCGCTGGTGGCCGTGCAGACAGCCGGCTTCCCCGTCAGTTTTGCTTCCGCGGACGCCATCATGGCCGCGGCCGCTTCGTGGCGGCAGGCCACATAACGTATCTGCTGCTGCTTGCCGAGCGCGTCCAGCCAGGGCAGAATCGCGTCCCCGGCGACGCCGTAAATCCGGGTGACTCCCCATTGAGCCAGTTGTTCGGTGATGTATTGAGCCACTTGCATCCTGTATCTCCCCTTTCGCGTCTAAACGTCGCATGACCTAGTATGCCGTTGTTCCCATCATTTTACTATCCAAATCTGTCCCAAATTGGAGAACCTAACAGGCAGGATCAGGCGAATCAAAAGGAGGATGAATCATGAAACAGCCTGTCAAATGGCTGGTGGCCCTGCTGGCGATCGCGCTGCTCATCACCTCGGCGGCGATCGTCTCTCCGAAGCGCTCCGACGCGTTCAGCGATCAGATCGTCAAAGTGGGCGCGCAGGGCAAGGACGTTCGCGAAATGCAAGGACGGCTGAAATACTTGGGGTTTTACACCGGCAAAGTGGACGGGGTATTTGGTTGGCGGACGTACTGGGCCCTGCGCAACTTCCAGTACGAATTCGGGCTGAAAGTAGACGGGGTGCTGGGGCCCAAAACAAAGCTGAAATTGTACAACGCAACGAAAAACTGGCGTCCTACCGCGGAAGAGCTTGGCGTGCCGCAGACGGCCAAGACACCGACCAAGTCGAAAGCGCCCACCTACCACGCCCACGGCATCTCGGAGAACGACATCCGTCTGATGGCAAACGCCGTCTACGGCGAGGCCCGCGGCGAACCGTACATCGGACAGGTGGCAGTGGCAGCTGTCATCTTGAACCGCACGCGTCACCCGTCATTTCCCAACACGCCGGCCGGCGTCATCTTTGAACCGCGCGCCTTCACAGCTGTGGCAGACGGCCAGATCTGGCTGACGCCGAACGAAACGGCTAAAAAGGCTGTTCAGGATGCGCTGAAAGGCTGGGACCCTACCGGCGGCGCCATCTATTACTTCAATCCGGACACGGCCACGTCCGCCTGGATCTGGAGTCGGCCGCAGATCAAGAAAATCGGCAAGCATATTTTCTGCCGGTAACGGAAAGCAAACAGGCACGGTCATCATCCGTGCCTGTACGTTTTGCCGCCGACCATTACGGCCGCTGTCCCCGCATATGTTCCGCCATTTTGATAAAGCGTTCTTCCTGTTCCGTCGTGCCGCACACGCCGCATTGCACCAGGATGCGCTCCCCCCTGTACGGCTGGTGAAACGCATCCAGTTGGTCTGACGACAGTTCCGCCACAACATCGCCAGTCTGCGGGTCCAACCGCACATAGCGGGGGTTTTGTTCAATGACTGTGAACCTCATCCGGTTCGACTTGCATGTGGGGCACAGATACGGTTTAGCCATGCGGATACCTCCTCTGACGATGGTTCACCCGTTAGTTTCCGCCAATCAGGCCAGGCTATACCCGTCTGCCAGGTTCAAATTTCTCGTGACAAGCGCATCGGTTTTGGCTAAACTAAAGAACATCGCATCAAATGGTATAAAATGTTAAACCTTTATCGAGGTGAACGTATGAATCGGCAATTGTTCTTTTTCCTCGTGGGGGGCAGCTTCCTGTTGGCAGCGTACGCCCATTACTTTACGGACAACGAGCTTTTCCGCTTTGCAACAGCATCGTTGGCCATTATTTTTCTTGCCGCCTGGCTGGGAAAATCGACGGAGAGCGTTGCCCATTACGCCGGTGACCGCATCGGCGGTTTTCTCAACGCCACGTTCGGCAACGCAGCCGAGCTGATTATCGCCTTTTTCCTGGTCAAGGAAGGACTGTTTGACATGGTCAAGGCCTCCATCACCGGCGCCGTCATCGGGAACATGCTGCTGGTGTTGGGACTGAGCGTGCTGCTGGGCGGATTGAAATTCAAGGAACAGACGTTCAACAGCAAGCTGGCCGGCCACAACGGCTCGCTGATGACGCTGGCGATCGTCGCGCTGTTTATTCCCGCCGTGTTCATGCAGCAGCTCCCGCCGGCAGAGATCGGTACGCTCAGCATTGTGATTTCCGTCGTCCTGATCATTGCCTACCTGCTGTGGCTGATCTTCTCCATGGTGACCCACCGGGAATTTCTGTCCGACATCGAGCCGCACGAGAGCGAAGCCGAGTGGTCCAAAGGCGTCTCCATCCTGATGCTTGCCCTGTCCACGGTCTTCGTCGCCATCGTTTCCGAATGGCTGGTCCACAGTGTCGAGCATGTCTCCCAGTCGCTGGGGTGGTCGGAGCTGTTTGTCGGGGCGTTTGTCATCGCCATTATCGGAAACGCCGCCGAGCACAGCGCTGCCCTGCTTCTGGCCATGAAGGGGCGGATCGGAGCTGCTGTGGAGATCGCCATCGGCTCCAGCCTGCAAATCGCCCTATTCGTGGCGCCGACGCTGGTGCTCATCAGCCTGCTTCTGGGGCAGCCGATGGACATCGTGTTTACGCCGTTTGAGCTGGCCGCGATCGGCGTCGCTACCTTTATCACCATATCGATCACCAAGGACGGTGCCACCAACTGGTACGAAGGCGTTCTGCTCCTGACCGTCTACATCATCATCGGCACTGCCTTCTTCTTCGTCTGAGAGACAGACTGCCCGATTCGGCAGCCTCAGATTGCAGACAGACGAGAGGGATGGATAATGAAAAAGCTCGGTATCATGCCGAGCTTTCTTCTTCTTGCTGATCAACCGCCCTGTACGCGGATAACCGTTCCTCCAATGTGCCCGTATGCAATTCAAACAGGTTGTTATCGTAATCGTAGAAGTAGATGGAGTATCCTTCCCCCTTGATCCTGGGGCGAGGAGGTTTCATCTCCAGGCGCAGGGCTTTGATTTTATCGAGATAGTAGTCAATGTCTTCTTCCTTGATTTTGAATGCCACATGGTGATAGGTTCGGTTGACGATTTCACTATTTTCCATGACCGCGATCCACTGCCCGCCGATGATGAAAAATCGTTCACGGGATATCGAGTGGGTCTTGTTACCGCTGTAATAGACCTCTTGCGCCTGAAACAATTCCTTGTACAACGCAGTTGTTTTCTCCAAATCCTTTACCACAAATGTAATGTGGCTTACACTTTCAATCATGCCTATCATCCTTTTCTCACAACATTGACAAAGTATTTTGTCTATCTTCACCAATCTCATTCCGTTGTGTTCCATCCCACTGTGTAGACGAAGAAGTACCCGGCGATGTTTCCAATTGTTTCGGTCAACCACCATTCCAATACGTGTTCCCTATCCGTTTATCGCAGGTAACGCTTGTTAATGCCACATTCCGTGTATATACTCGGTATATCTGTAAATATATGAAAATTTCGCGAATGGGTCGAAACAACAGCGATCCGATCGTAATTATCCAGAATATACAAAGGAGACACATCTATGGAGTTTATTTTAACCCATAAATGGATGTTCTTGATTCTCGCAGAAGTCATCTTTTGGATTTCCATCATCACTTTCTTGGTCCTCAGGTATTGGTTTGGCAAAAAAACACTCAGTTTTGTGTTTTTTCTTCTCTTTATTATCAATGACCTGTGGATCGCTTCCCTGGGCTTTTTCGATTATTTGCAAACAGGGCAGTTTTCCAGCTACCAAGTCGTGATCGTAGTTGTTTTTCTCTATGCGATCACGTATGGGAAAAGCGACTTCAAAAAACTTGATTACCACATCCAAATCTATGTCGCCAAGTGGAAAGGGGAACCTGCTCCCGCTATCGCTCCGCCGAAAAAACTGGTCGGCAAGGAACACGCCAAAAAAGAACGGAAGCATTTTTACGTTCATCTGGCCGTCTATGCGGCAGCACACCTGGTTTTCTTCTTGCTGTACGGGCTGTCCTCACGAATCTATGAAATGGCAAGCATGAACCAGTTTTTTGACGAGTATTTCTCATCCATGGAAGGAACACTGCCGTTTGCCAATCAAACCGTCAACAACCTTAGCAGGGTTTGGACCTTGATCTTCATAATCGACAGCATCATCGCACTTTCGTATACCGTATTTCCAAAGGGCGGCAGGAACGCCTCCTAGACGTTAATCATTCCTGTAATAAAAAAGCCTGCAGACGTGTTCTTCGACGAACCCTTGTCTGCAGGCAAGGACTGCCCGATGCGGCAGTCTTTTTTTATAGAAAGCCAAGCGAGTGCATAAACACCACAATGATGGCAAGCGGTGCCGCATACCTGAGCAGCAGCAGCCAGGCGGCAAACAGCTTCCGGCCCAGCGGTGTATGGGCGGTAAGCTCCTGCATCAGGATTTCCCGCTTCATCTTCAGCGGCACGAACACCGCGATCAACAGCGCCCCCAGCGGCATCAGCACGTTGCTGACGAGGAAGTCGGCGGCGTCAAACACGGATTTGCCAAAGAAGGTGACGTCCGACAAGGCCCCGAAAGAGAGCGCGGACGGAATCCCGACGATGAAAATCAGCATGCCGACAATCCAGGAAAGCCGCTTTCGTTTGACCTCGTCCCCCTTGGCGAGCGAAGCCACGATCACCTCCAGCATGGAAAAGGCGCTCGTCAGCGTGGCAAACAGGAACAAGGCAAGAAACACCAGCAAAAACAGGGAGCCGAACGGAATATGCTCAAACACCGACGGCAGGACGATAAACAACAGGCCCGGCCCCGCCTCCGGTTTCACGCCGAGTGAAAACACCGCCGGGAAGATGGCCAGCCCCGCAAAAAAGGCGACCAACAGATTGAGACCGACAATCGATCCGGCCGATTTGACCAGGTTTTCCTCTTTGCCAAGGTACGAGCTGTAGGTGACCATCACCGACACCCCAACGCTCAACGAGAAGAACGACTGCCCCATGGCGTACAGGATCGACTCTGCGGACAGTTTGGAAAAGTCCGGCATCAGGAAGAACGCCACCCCGTTTCCCGCTCCGTCCAGCGTCAGCGAACGGACCATCAGCACCAGGAACAGGATAAACAGCCCCGGCATCATATACCTGTTGGCTGACTCGATCCCGCTTTGTATCCCGCGAGCCACAACCATGATCGTCACCAGCATGAAGGCGCATTGCGCCGCGACGGAGCCGATCGGGTTAGCGATTACGTCCAGGAACAACTGATCATAGGACTGTCCGATCAACTGTCCGGTAAGACCGCGAAAGAAATAGGTGAGAATCCAGCCGCCGACCACGCTGTAAAATGACAGCAGCAGAAAGCAGGTAGCCACCCCGAGCCGCCCGATCCAATGCCAACCTGTACCCGGAGCAATGGTGCGGTAGGCGGAAATCGCCTCCTGTTGGGTGCTTCGTCCGATGACGAATTCCCCCAACAGCAGCGGCATGCCGATCAGCACGGTAAACAGCAGGAACAGGAGAAAAAACGCCCCGCCTCCGCTGGTGCCCGCCACATAGGGAAATTTCCAGATGGCCCCGAGCCCGATCGCTGACCCGGCGGCCGCAAGGATGAACCCCAATCGGTTCGTCCACTGTTCCGTTTGGTTCGTCATTCACGAACTCCTCCTTCATCCAATCGTCTGTCCTGTATACATAAATAAAAAACTCGTCCCCACGAAAGGGACGAGTTGAATTACTCGCGGTACCACCCTGATTAAGCCAAAGGAGCCTTCAGGTGAAGGACAGCTGCGGCTTCACTTTTGCCATTGATAACGGGAATGACCCGGTGCTCCTCCTACTGGGACAATCGTTCAGAGGACAGCTCCAGAGGGAATTCCACGGGGCGTGCTTCAGAACCGCTTTCAGTCTCCGACGATTCCTCCCTGTCAAGCCGCTGGACCGTGTACTGGTCTCTGTCATCGCTTTTGACACAATGAAAAATGATATGTATAAATGTACGGCAGTCATTGAAAAATTGCAAGGAGTTTTTCATGAAAATGAAAAAGCGAGGAACGTCTCCACCCCCTCGCTTTTACTTCTGCCGGTGTTCATGCAGATCGGCCAGCTTCCGCTCCAACGAACCCATGATCTCGCGGCCGATTTCCTCTTCGATCAATCCCAGACGGACGGCAAATTCTACTTCTCGCGACAGCCCGAACATCTGCGTGTCCAACACTTCTTCATACAACGGGCACTGCGGCATGGTCAGGTTTTCCATCTGTACGTCGATCAGTTTATAGATTTTTTCTGCGTCTGCTCGCAGCAATGCTAGCGCTTTTTGTTCCAGATCGGGAACCTTAATCTCTGTCAAAACCTATCCCTCCGTTTGCCACCATCCTTACCTTACATAGTACGCCATTCTGGGCCATTTGAAAAGGGGAGATGGGGAGACAACTGTAACCGGCTCGCTGCCAGTTACAACCGACAGCGCCAATGATTGCCCGTTCCCTCATTGTAATGAGTCCCCCTTACTCATGGAGCGCCCGTTCCAGGCGTGACATCGCTTCCTCCAGGACGACGCGCGGGCAGGCAAAGTTAATGCGCTGAAACCCCGCCCCTTCCTTTCCAAACACGGTCCCGTCATGCAGACCCAGCTTCGCTTTCTTGCGCACGAGCGCGTTCAGTTCGTGTTGGCTCAACCCCAGCCGGCGGAAGTCCATCCAGCCGAGATAGGTAGCCTCCGGGACAGCCATGGATACCTCGGGAATTCGCTCAGCCAGAAAGTCGCGGATGTACTCCGCATTCCCCTTCAAATAGGCGAGTAATTCATCCAGCCACGGCTCGCCGTGCCGATAGGCGGCAATGGCCGCTTCGATGCCGAACAGGTTGAGCACTGTGTGCCCCATCCGCCTGGCCGCCTGTCTGAATGCCCGCAGCAGCTGAGGAGCAGGAGCGATCACGAACGCGGTTGACAACCCGGCGAGATTAAACGTCTTGCTGGCAGAGACCAGGGTCAGGCTATGGCTGGCAAGATGATCCGGGAGGGAGAAATAAGGGACGTGCCGCCCTTTTTCGTAGACGAGGTCGGCATGGATTTCATCCGCCACGACCACGATGTCCCGTTCCGAGCACATCTCCCCGAGCCGCACCAGTTCCTCCCGGGTCCAGACCCGTCCCACCGGATTGTGCGGACTGCACAGCAAAAACAATTTCGGCCGGCTTTCGTCCAAGATCTGTCGCAGGCCGTCCCAGTCGATGGTGTACCGGCCATTCTCTTCCCGCAGCGGATTTGGCACGAGTCTGCGTCCCAGGCTTTCCACCGCGTGATAAAACGGATGATAGACCGGCGTTTGGATCAGGACGCTGTCGCCCGGTTCGGTAAACGCTTCGACAGCGATGTGCAGTCCCGGCACGACCCCCGGCAACGTTCCCAACCAACCGGTGTCGACGGTGACGCCATACCGCCTGGCATACCAATCGGCCACTGCCTCGTACAGCGCATCGGGCCGCCCGGGATACCCGTAGACCGGATGCTGCGCGCGGCGAACCAGCGCTTCCGTCACTGCCGGCGGACACGCAAAGTCCATATCGGCCACCCACATTGGCAAGACGTCATCTGCTCCCAGCACCCGCTGGTAGTAATCCCACTTCAAACTGTTCGTCCCTTGTCGCCCAATCCGGATATCAAAGTGATGCGGCACTGTATTCCCCTCGCTTTTGCATGTTTTTTCTTTTCACCATACCCCGTTCTTTGGCAAATGTCCAAGCCTGAATGTCTCGTGTGCCCAAAAAAAGCGCCGCAGCCTCGTCAGCATGCGGCATTTTCCGTTTGTCCTCAGCGCGGGTAGACGCCGGGACCGACCGGCAGATCAAGGACAAACCAGACGACCATCTGTACCATCCAGATCAATAGGAAGGACAGCGCGTACGGCATCATCGTCGCAAAGATCGTGCCCATGCCCGCGTCCTTCTTGTACGCTTGGTAGTAGGCCAGGATCAGCGGCAGGTAGGGATTTACAGGTGATATGGTGTTGGTCGCCGAGTCGGCGACGCGGTAGGCGACCTGGATGAACGCCGGATGGTAATCGAGCAGCATCAGCATTGGCATGAACACCGGAGCCAGCATCGCCCACAACGCCGAACCGCTGGTGATGAACAGGCTCGCGAATGCGGTAAACAGCGTGAACCCGAGCACGACCGGCAGCCCGGTCATCCCGATGCTCTTTAGAAAATCAGCACCGCTCACGGCCAGCAGGATGCCGATGTTGCTCCAGTTGAAAAAGGCGATAAACTGGGCGGCCGTGAAGGCCATCACGATAAAGCCGGACATGTCTTTCACCGCTTCCGTCATGTAGCGCGGAATGTCCCTTGTACTCGTGATCAGCCCCATCTTCTTTCCGTACACGGCGGACACGGTCACGAAAAAGAGCAGAATCACCGGGATGATCCCCTTCAGGAACGGCGACGTCAAAAACCCGCCTGTCTGGGGATCGCGCAGGAGCGCCCCTTCCGGCACGACCAACAGAGCTGTCACTGCTGCAAAGACCAGGGCGGCGATGCCGGCTGCGCGCAGCGCCTTGTTCTCCCTGTCGCTCAGCTCCTCAAAGCGAACCTGCTGCTCTCCCTGATACTCGCCCAGGCGCGGTTCGATCACCTTGTCCGTAATCCAGGCGCCGATAAAGGACAGGAGAAAAACGGATGCGGACATGAAAAACCAGTTGTCCAGCGGCGAGACGTGGGCATGGGGATCGATCGTCCTGGCCACTTCGGTAGAAATGCCGGAAAGCAGGGCATCCGTGCCCGCGATGAACAGGTTGGCTGTGAATCCTGACGAGACCCCGGCCATGCCGGCGGCGATACCGGCGATCGGATGGCGGCCCAAAGCCAAAAAGACGAGGCCACCCAGCGGCGGGATGATCACCATGGCCGCGTCGGAGGCGAGATTGCCCAGCACGCCGACAAATACCACCGTGAAGCTGACGATCGTTTTTGGCACGCGGGTCATGAGTTTGCGCAGGACGCTTGTGAGCAGACCCACTTTTTCCGCCAGACCAATCCCCAACGCCATGGTCAGCACGAGGCCGAGCGCCGGGAAGTCGGTAAAGTTTTTCAACATGCTGGTGAGAATCCAGTGGATTCCTTCGACGCTCAGCAAACTTTTCACCGGGACGGTTTCTCCTTTGCCGGGGTGTGTCACGGAGACGTCCAGTCCGGCGAGAATGGCTGAAATCACCATCATGATCAGGCACAGATACACAAAGAGCATAAACGGGTGAGGCAGTTTGTTCCCCACGGTCTCGATCCATCGCAACATCCCTTTTTGGTGTTGCAGCTCTGGCTGCATGCCTGCCGCTCCATGTGGCATGGTTGATCCCCTCCTACCCGTTTGCAATTGGTTGGCCGGATTTGGCACCCGTCCATTTCAATGCCCACCGAACAAACAGGGCAACCCCGTCCCGCAGCGCGTCCTCGTCAATGGTGAAGCGCGGATGGTGATGCGGATACACGATACCCTTTTCTTCGTTGCCAGCGCCCAGACAGATGTAACAGCTTGGCACGCATGCGGCAAACGCGGAGAAATCTTCCCCGCCCATCATCGGCGGAATGCGCTGCAGCGCTTGCTCCCCCCATTCCTCCACGATCAGTTCTTCCACCGTCCGGGTGACCCGTTCATCATTTATCACCGAAGCATATCCGTACCGGTAGTCAAAGCGATACGCGGCGCCGTGCGCTTCCGCAACCCCCTTGACAATCTGCTCCAGCCGCTTCGCCGCCGTTTGGCGAACGTCCTGGCTGAAACTGCGCACAGAGCCGCGCAGTTCCGCCTTGTCGGGAATGACGTTGTAGGCCCCTGTTCCTCCGTGAAAATTGGTCACGGAGATGACCAGTTGTTCCAGCGGATCGGTGTTGCGGGAAACGATCTGCTGCAAATTGGCAATCACCTGCGCGCCAATCGCCACCGGATCAATCGCCGTATGCGGCGCGGAGGCATGACCGCCCTTACCCTGAATGGTAATCTCGAACCGGTCGGAATTGGCCGTGACCGGTCCGTAGGCAATTCCAATCTTACCGACTGGAATATACGCCATCAAATGGATGGCGAGCATGGCATCGATGCCTTCTGCCACCCCTGCCTCCACCATTTCACGGGCACCGCCGGGGTGCATCTCCTCCGCGTGCTGGAAAATGAAGCGCACTTCCCCTCTGATCTGGTCCCGCAGGCGGGACAGCACGCTTGCTGCGCCCAGGAGCATCGCCGTATGCCCGTCGTGCCCGCACGCATGCATGACACCGGGAACTGCCGATGCGAATGGAAAGTCGTTTTCTTCCTGGATCGCCAGTGCGTCCATGTCGGCGCGCAGACCGATCACGGGGCCCGGTTGGGCACCGACGAGACGGGCGACCACACTGGTTCTGGTCGGCCGGGAGAGCTCCAGATTCCCAAACGACTGCAACCGCTCGTACACGAACGCCGCTGTCTTCTCCTCCTGAAACGACAGTTCCGGATACTTGTGCAGATGCCGCCTCCACTGGATCACGTCGTCCGCAACAGAGTCCAGCAGAGAGCGCACGTTTTCCTTGTCCATGACAATCTCCCCTTCAGATGGTAGTTTCCACCAATTACAAATTTCTATATTTTCGGAAAATTTCCTTTACGATGATTCGTTTGCCGCATCCCGGCATGTACAGTACAATCAGGAATAGGATTTCGTATAAACGGAGGAATGCTGGATGTCAGATGTGATCGTGTTCAAGGGGGCCGTATCGTTCCCCATCACGCTGGACCCGAGTGTGTGGATCTTCGACGAACGAAAAATCGACCTGCGCACCTATCGGGGCGAAGAAGAGCAGACGGACGGACGGCAATCCGCCTACCTGCAGGGCACTGGTTCCCAGTGGGACAAGGAACTGCGGGAAGGCGCCACACTGCCGTCAGAACGGCGGAGTCTGGCGGAAGAACGGAAAGCGCTTGAGGGCGACTACGGCATGCGGCTGGCTCCGTTTATTGACAACGCCAAGCCGCTGCCGGAAGCGACGCACGTGCTCATCCACCGCGACGGCCAGGAGCCGGTAACGCTGCCGATCGAAACCGCCAGACAAGCAATTCTGCAGTTTTCCCGAGATGGCAAGCCTCTGCGCGAAGATGGCCCGGTCTACTTTTTCCTGCCGGAGTGGTTGACCGCTGGCGAACAACCGCTCAAGGCCATCACCGCATTTGAATTCGTCACAGAATGATAAAGTACGTCTGGCCTGGCCAGACATGCTGCGGAAGACAACCGCACCCGACTCCATTGCGGCACAGCAAGAGACAATAATTGCGAACATACGTGTGAAGCCGCATCAAAAAAAGCCATCCGCCGCGGCGGATGGCTTTTCTATGATGGATGCTGCCTGGAGGTTTGCCCATCAAGCGCTGAATTGAGTAATTTGGAGGTTTCTCCTTTCTATCTCTTCGCAAAGCAACTCGATGAAGGCGGGATCCAATTGAAGGTCGACAGCACGCTGATACACTTCTATCAACATCTGATCGCTCAAAAATTTCACATTGGTCACCTCCATCTGTTTCATGTGCCCATTGTAGCAGATGGGACGTGCGCGAACAACCGTTCCGATATCCACAACCCATGTGGAAATCGTGTGGGTAAGCTGTGGGCAAAGTGTTGACAACTGGAAAAAGATACCGGTTTTTTTCCTGTGGATTCCTACCCAACATTTATCCACATCTTGTCAAAATTTGTCGAACGATTTTGTATAATCAGACCCGACTGTCGACCTCCGCTCCTCCCTGAGGACAGGGGAAGCAGCTTACAGGAAAAACCACCCGGGACCGGGTGGTTTTCCTTTTTGACGGTATGGACACAACCGTGTATTACGCGTTGGCCGGCTCGGTGGTGTGCAGCACTTGTTTGATCCGTTCGATCGCCCAATCCAGTTCTTCCTTGCTGATGACCAGCGGCGGCGCAAAGCGGATCGTCGTCTCATGCGTCTCTTTGCACAAGAGGCCCTGTTCCTTCAACTGCTCGCAGTACGGACGGGCCGCCGTATGCAGCTCCAATCCGATAAACAGGCCGCGGCCGCGGATTTCCTTGATCAGCGGGTTGCGAATTTCTTTCAGCTTTTCCATGAAGTACGCCCCGAGCTCGCGGGAACGATCCACCAGCTTTTCATCGATCAGGACATCCAGTGCAGCCACCGCGACGGCGCAGCCCAGCGGATTGCCGCCAAACGTAGAGCCGTGGGAACCCGGGTCAAAGACACCGAGCACTTCCCGGTCCGCAGCCACTGCCGAGATCGGGAACACGCCACCACCCAGCGCTTTGCCCATGATGTACATATCCGGCTTGACCTCCTCCCAGTCGGACGCGAACAGCTTGCCCGTGCGGCCAAAGCCGGTCTGAATCTCGTCGCATACGAGCAGCACGTTGTTGGCTTTGCACAATTCGTAGGCCTGCTTCAGGAAGCCCTCGGGCGGAATGATGATGCCGGCTTCGCCCTGGATCGGCTCCAGCATGAATGCCGCCGTGTTCGGCGTGATCGCCTTCCGCAGCGCTTCGATGTCGCCGTACGGGATGATTTTGAAGCCCGGGGTGAACGGTCCAAACCCGCGCTTGTAGGATTGATCGGATGAGAACGAGGTGACTGTGATCGTACGGCCGTGAAAATTGCCTTCACAGACGATGATTTCCGCCTGGTTTTCCGGCACCTTTTTCACATCGTACGCCCAGCGGCGCACGGCTTTCAGCGCTGTCTCCACCGCCTCTGCGCCCGTGTTCATCGGCAGGATCATCTCCTTGCCGGTCAGCTGCGCCAGTTTTTCATAGAAGACGCCCAGCTGGTCGTTGTAAAAGGCGCGCGAGGTGAGCGTCACCTTGTCCGCCTGATCCTTCAGCGCCTGAATGATGCGGGGATGGCGGTGGCCCTGGTTCAATGCCGAATACGCACTCAGCATATCCAGGTATCTGTTGCCTTCCGGATCTTCCACCCATACGCCTTCCGCCTTGGAGATGACGATCGGCAGCGGATGGTAGTTATGTGCGCCGTATTTCTCGGTCTGATCAATTACCGCTTTGGTCTTGTTCATGTTGTCTGCCTCCTTGAATCGCTTGTTATCTGTAGTATCATTCAAGAACGATGCCAACCGAACCAAATCTTGCCGCAGCGTTGCTATTGCGCAATTCCCTTCCTCTACCGGCAAAATTTTTTTGCATGTCCCCCGCAATTTTTCGCATCAGTGCAGAATCATTTTGCACACGCCTCTACCTAATGGTATGATAACCTTCGTAGAAATGACAGGCAGGTGCATTTTGATGGCGAACGAATCGCATGAAACCTTCTTGCGCATCTACGCACACATTCTCGACAACATCAGCGAAGGGGTACACGTGATTAACGCCCAGGGGACATCCATCGTGTACAACCGCAAGATGTCGGAACTGGAGGCGATGAACAAGCACGACGTACTGAACAGGCCGCTGACAGAGGTGTTCCAGTTTCCGCAGGGGCAGGAGAGCACGCTCCTTCGCTGCCTGCGAACGGGCAAAAGCGTGCGCAACGTTCGGCAAACCTATTTTAACGACAAGGGGATAGAAATCACAACCATCAACAATACCTTCCCGCTGATGGAAGACGGCCGGATCATCGGGGCGATGGAGATTGCCAACGATGTCACCAAGATGGAGCGGCTAATCCGCGAAAATCTGTGGGACAAAAACGGCGCCCGCTACACATTTGACACCATTATCGGCGACAGCCCATCCATTCGGGAAGTGATCGAAAGCGCCAAACGGGCGGCGCGAACCTCGTCTTCCGTGTTGGTAGTGGGTGAAACCGGCGCGGGCAAGGAGCTGTTCGTGCAGAGCATCCACAACGCCAGCCTGCGCGCGGGAGGGCCGTTTATCTCGCAAAATTGCGCCGCCCTGCCCGATACCCTGATTGAGGGGCTGCTCTTCGGCACAGCGCGCGGCGCCTTTACCGGCGCGGTGGAACGGCCGGGTCTGTTTGAGCAGGCGGAAGGCGGCACGCTGTTTTTGGACGAGATTAACTCGCTTAGTATGCCACTGCAGGCCAAATTGTTGCGCGCCCTGCAGGAAAAGTCGATCCGGCGCATCGGCGACACCAAGGACCGGGCGATCGACGTGCGCATCATCGCCGCGCTGAACGAAGATCCTATCGAGGCGATCTCCCAGCAGCGGCTGCGCAAGGACCTGTACTACCGGCTGGGCGTGGTCACGCTTTTCATCCCGCCGTTGCGCGAGCGAAAAGAGGACATTCCCCTGCTTGTTGACCATTTTATCCGCAAGTACAACCAGCTGTTTCAGATGGACGTGACAGGGATCAGCGAGGAGGTCATGCGCTTTTTCCTCTCTCACGACTGGCCCGGAAACGTGCGGGAGCTTCAGCATGTCATCGAAGGCGCGATGAACCTGATGACGGACGAAACAGTCATCACCACCGCGCATCTGCCCTATCACTTTTTGCGCCGCACAGGAAGTGCCGCCAAGGAAAAGATGCCGGTTCAGCCATTAGCGGATGAGATCAAGCCGCTGAAAGAAAAAATGCGTGAGTTTGAGGCATACTACATTCAGCGCGTGGTTGAAAAGCACAAGGGCAACATCTCCCGCTCCGCCAGGGAGTTGGGCATCAGCCGGCAGAGCCTGCAGTACCGCCTGCGCAAACTGGGAGTCAAGCATACGTGAGGTGCGCCAACTTTTTTGGCGAGTGACGAATTTTTTTGCGCTAATTGCCCAATACGTTTGCACAAGCTGACTCTATTTTTGCGATTGTACGCAAACGTATGACAATTCCGACTTGGTACACTCCTTGCATAATACTTGTCCTCGCAGGTTGTACAAGGCTGATTGTACCATTCCTGAATTTCCTGAAGGAGAGGGTTACATGACATCACGAAAAGAGCACCACAACGAATTGAACCGAGCGATGAGCAGCCGCCACCTGTTCATGATTTCGCTCGGCGGCGTAATCGGAACCGGCCTGTTCCTGGGCTCCGGCTACACCATCAGCCAGGCGGGGCCGATCGGGACGATTGTCTCCTACATGGTTGGCGGTCTGATCATGTATCTGACGATGCTCTGCCTGGGCGAGCTGGCCGTGGCAATGCCGGTGTCCGGTTCGTTCCAGACCTACTTGACCCGGTTTGTCAGTCCGTCGCTCGGCTTTGCCGTCGGCTGGCTGTACTGGTTGGGCTGGGCCGTTACGGTTGCGCTGGAACTTTTGTCTTCGGGCCTGCTGATGCAGCGCTGGTTTCCCGATTCACCAGTATGGATGTGGTGCGCGATATTCGGTGCCGTCCTGTTCGTATTAAATGCGCTTTCCGCACGGGCGTTCGGGGAGACGGAATTCTGGTTTTCGAGCATTAAGGTAAGCGCTATCATCCTGTTCATCATTCTGGGTGGCGCCGCCATGTTTGGCCTGATCGACATGAAAAACGGCCAACCCGCTCCGATGCTCTCCCATTACCTGGACAGCCCGCTGCTGCCCAACGGGATTACCGGTCTCTTGCTGACGATGATCACTGTCAACTTTTCATTCCAGGGAACGGAACTGATCGGTATTGCCGCCGGCGAGAGCAAGGAGCCGGAAAAGACGATTCCCCAATCGATTCGCAACACCGTTTGGCGCACGCTTGTCTTTTTCGTGCTGGCGATCTTCGTCCTGGCCGGCATGATCCCCTACCAGCAGGCGGGCGTGATTGAAAGTCCGTTTGTCGTCGTCTTCGACAGCATCGGCATTCCGTATGCGGCCGACATCATGAACTTCGTCGTGCTGACAGCGCTGTTGTCCGTGGCCAACTCCGGACTCTACGCAGCCACCCGGATGCTCTACTCCCTGTCCAAAGACGGCATGGCCAGTGACAAACTGGCGACAGTCAACCACAAGGGGATTCCGATGCAGGCGCTCCTGATCACCTTCGCCATTTCCCTGCTGTCGCTCTTGTCCGGCTTCATCGCAGAAGACACCGTGTTTATGATCCTGCTGTCCATCGCCGGTCTCGGGGCACAGGTTGGCTGGATTTCCATCTCCCTGTCCCAGATCGCATTCCGCCGCCAATACCTGCGAAACGGCGGTTCGCTGCAGGACCTGAAATTCCGGACACCGCTCTACCCGGTGCTTCCGATGATTTCGCTGATCCTCAACATCACGGTTCTGATCAGCCTGGCATTCGATTCGGAGCAGCGGATCGCGCTGTACTGCGGGATTCCGTTCCTCGTGATCTGCATCCTCATCTACCAACTGCGGATCAAGAAAAAGAACGGCTTGACGGATCAAAACGCTGCCTGACAAGCGGATGCACCGCTGGATGGTGGCGCAGGCCATTTCCTGATCGCATCAAGCCAAACCAAATCAATTTCGTGTTGCGCGTCTATTCACAAAGAAAAGCTTGCGGCCTGTGAGGAACCGCAAGCTTTTCGTTTTCGCAAGCAATTCATGCTAGCAGTCGTCGTGCAATCATGTGTTACATGGCTACGCGCACGATCTCCGTAATGACCACCATGGCAAAGACGGCAAACCCAAGGGAACTGGTTACAAGCAGCATCCGTTTCAGTTTCTTCATGTCATCCATTTGTGATTCCCTCCCTTTCTCTTGTGCCAACCATCTCTACCGTTATATACGAGCGGGAGTTGGAAAAAGTTTCAAGTCAGCACAAAAAATTTTTCAGGATCGTGCCATCCTCACACAGTCGCTTTTGGATTGAGCCATTTCCTGCTCCATCCGGTACAGCTTCCAGGCTACCCAAAGGCCGACAAACAGGCACAACATCCACGGCAGCCAGGGCATCTCCTGCCGCTGTGCCAGATCATACACCCAACCGCCGGCAAACTGGCCCACGGAACCGCCGATCGCCAGCGAATACCCATTGAAGCCGTAGTAGGCACCGACGTGCTCGGGCGGCGCAAAACGCTGCACCATGTCCATCATATGAGGTACGGCGATCATCGTGCCCAGGGCGAACAAGAGTGCATCGGCGACCAACATCCACAGCGTATCAGCAAACGCCAGCAAAAACAAGCCGAATCCCATGACAAATGTGCCCAATCCAATCAGGGTGAGGCGCTGCGGGTATCCCTCCAGCCACTGGCTGACCTTCATCTGCAGCAAAATGACGGAAACGGAGACGGACGACAAGACGATGCCGACGGCGGTTTTGCTGTGCGTCACGTCCTGCGCAAGTTGCGGTATGGTGAGAAACAGCTGCATGTTGAGGTAGTAGTAGCCCATCAGGATCAACGTGTAGCGGACGAAGCGCCTGTCCCGTACGACCAGCGCCATGCTCGCCCAGATGCCGTGCCGCTCGTGCTTCACTTCGATCGGCTGCAGCAGGAACAGCGCGATCAGCCCGTTTCCCGCAAAAATCGCCCCGGCAAACAGCGACAGGTACGTAAAATCGAAGGCGGCCAAAGCGGTCCCCACGACCTGGGAGCCGACAACGCCGACGTTGGTCAGCACGTTGCGAAAGGCAAACACGTCCTTGCGAATCGAATCGGGAGTCAGCACGGCAAAGGCGGCCGACATGGCCGGTTCAAACAGCGAGCCGCCCAATCCGGAAAGAACGGCCGCCAGAAAAAACTCCCACGGCGCTGTACAAAACGCAAACAGGGCAAAACCTGCGGCGCGAATCAACAGGCCCAATACCATGGTACCCTTGTAGCCAAAGGTGTCAGCCACCACCCCGCCGAGAAAGGCAAATCCCTGCTGCGAGAATTGTCGCACGCCAAGCACGAGGCCAGCCATCGCCACCGTCCATCCGATGCTGCCTGTCAAGTACAGGGTCAGGTATGGAATCAGCGCGTAAAACCCCAGGTTCATCAAAAACGAGGTGACCAGCAGCAGCTTGACGGAAATCGGCGTTTCCCTCCACACGCGTCTCTTCATCTCTATCACACTCACTCTGTCTTCTGTCTGACATTTCGCGATACTCCCAGCTTACGAAAGCTGGTATAATTTGAGAAACGAACAATTTTGCACAGAGTTATCAAAGAATGTGATAAGAGGGAACACAGCGCATGGATTTCGAACAGTTACGTGCCTTTTATACCGTGGCGCAAACGAAAAACTTTACAAAAGCGGCAGAAATGCTGCACGTTGTCCAATCGACCGTTACGACGAGAATCAAACAACTGGAAGAAAAAGTAGGCAAGCCGCTGTTCACCCGGGACAAACGCAGCGTGAAGATCACCCAGGCCGGTTTGACGCTGCTGCCGTACGCCGAACGCATCCTGAAGCTCGCCACCGAGGCGCTGAACGAAGTGGCTGCCCTCCAACCGTACGAGGATTACCTCTCCATCGGCAGCCTGAATTCAATCTGGACCGCCATCCTGGAGCCGATACTCAAGGAGTACCACTACCGCTATCCGCACATTGCCATCAGCACCAAGACGGGGCACTCCGCCGACGTAATCCAATTTCTCCTGGACAACGTGATCCAAATCGGGATCGTCTACGTGCCGCCGTCTCTGCCCAACTTTGAGGTCATTCCCGCCTGGGAAGACGAGATCGTCCTGGTCAGTCCCCCGGACGACTCGATTATCACAGCGCCACATGTGGACGCTCGCGAACTGCGCAACCTCCCTTTGCTCTTCATGAATTGGGGGCCGCCGTTTGACCAGTGGATGCGGCAGACGCTGCCGCGCAGCTTTGTCCCCAAACTCCACGTGGACAAGGCGGAACTGGCCATCGACCTGGTAAAGGAAGGCCTGGGCGTCAGCCTGCTGACCCGTTCGACGGTGCAGGCCGACCTCGCCAACGGAACACTGAAGGAAATCACCATTGTCGGCAACAGACCGCCCAAACGGTCCGCCTACATCGTCCTGCCCCGGGACAAAAAGAACAAGCCCAGCGTGGAAAAATGGCTGGGCCTGATGCAGGAATTCGGTTATTTGCCTGAGCGGGCGTGACAGGACAGACGCCTTCGTCCGGCTTCCTCACAGGGGATCGGCCATATGGCGAGGCAATCTCATTCACCCTCCTCCATCAACGCACGCAGTGCGGCCGCAAACCGCTGATCGTCCTGCTGTGTGCGTGCAGACGGTCCGCGGGTTCGCCCGCCTCCCCGGCGGAAGCGCGCTTTTTCGTTTCGTTCTTCCAATTGGAACGTGATCCGTTCCGCATCAAACACGGACCCGTGCGGTGTCACGGCCTTGGACCGTTTCCCCAGCACGAGTGCGGCCAGTCCGATGTCCTGGGTGACGACGATGTCGCCCGCCTTCGCTTCGTTGGCCAGCCTCATGTCCACTGCCTGGGGGCCGGCGTCCACCACAACGTGATCTTCACCGTGAATCTGGTGATGGTAGCTGGCAAAGGTGACACAGCGCCACCCTTTTTCCTTGCACAGCGCCCGGGCAATCTCCAGCGCGCTTCGCGGACAGGCGTCGGCGTCAATCAGCACGCGCCCGTTGACTGCAGTCGTCACATTGGTTCACCTCTTCGCAGGCATGGCCCCTCCCCCTGCGGCTCCTTTTTTGATATGATGTGAATGGAGAGGAGTGAAAGGGCTTTGCGTTATCAATTTCAGTACGACGAACGGCTGGGCGTTCGGCTTCCCGTCCTCTACCACGACTGGGACGAGTATTCGCCGGAAGAGCGGGCCAGCATGCTGCTGGAGTGGGAAGAAATTCGCGCAACCATTCCCGATCGCATCATTCAGTTGGAAGCCATTATCATCGAAAAGCAAAAACAGATGTTTGAGGAAGAAAACTTCGCCCGCTCCTGCGAATTGAACAGCGAGATTCACGAATTGGCCAGCATTATCAATGATCTTAATATATGGTTTCGCGTTCAACAAGACTACGAAACAAAAACGCACCAGTAACCGCAGGCAAACACGGGACGGCACAAAAGGGCAGGCGATAAAGAATCGCCTGCCTCTCTTTTTTAGACGTTTTATTAGGCGTTGGCCGGTCAACTCGCGGCCGATTTTTTCCGCGCCAGGCGCAGCGCGATCAATCCGGTCACGTGCGGCGCCGCCATCGACGTCCCGTTCAGCTTTTTGAAGCTGTTGCCCGGCCAGGTGGACAAAATGTCCACGCCCGGCGCCGTCGTCGTCATTCCTTTGCCGCGCGAGCTGAATTCCGCCAGCTTGCCGTTTTGCGCCACTGCCCCGACACCGATTACCTCCCGATACCGGGCCGGGTATTCCACCTGTCCCCCGTTGTTGCCGGCTGACGCCACCATGACGATTCCCCGGTCCGCCGCCTTTTTGACAATCCGCGCCAGCGCTTCGCTGTACTGCGGCATGCCGAAGCTCATGTTGATGATCTCCATGTTGTTTTTGATCGACCAGTTCAAGGCCCGCATGATGTCGGCCAACCTGGCTGTGCCGTCCTCCCGGAACGTGCGCACATCGTAGAGATCAGCCTCCGGGGAGACCCCGACTATCCCCCGCTTGTTCATTTCCGCTACGATGATGCCGGCCACATGGGTGCCGTGCCCGTTGCGTTTGCCCCGGACCAGTTCGATGCCTCCCTTCACTCGATTGCGCAGCTCGAAATGATTGCGGTCTATCCCTGTATCGATGACGGCGATCTTCACGCCGGCTCCCTTGCTTCTCTTCCACAACCGTTCCGCCCCGACATACTTCACGCCCCAGGGCACCTCTTCTTGCGAGTGCACCCTGACCACCACGTTTTCTTCCACGATCGGATTGTGCCGTAAAAAGTGGTCCTGGTACATCTCAAAAAGTTCATCGCGAACGCACATGCAGGAGACGTCGTCAAAGCAGCGCCACGGCTGTTTCGCCGCCCGGGTAGCCAACTTCAACTTCGCCTTCAGCTCCGCCAAAATGTCGGCAAACGGCGCTTGATGATGAAACGTCAAAATCTTCACCTGGATTCCTCCCTGTCGTGACGAATGTCTGCATCATCCTATGTACAGATGCTGCCTTTTGGGTTGGGTGTTCACACAGGAGCGAGAAAAAGGGCGATTGTCTGAGCGCAGTTCAAACTGTCCGCCGCGCTGCGTCACCGCAAAAGCGCAAAGCAAAAGGGAGCGCGTGTCCGCTCCCTGTTTGCTCATACCCGCCAGTTGTGCCTGGATTAGTTGTCGCAGGCGCACCCGACGATCGTCAGCAATACGAACAACACCAGCACCAAGGCAAAATCGTCAAAGAAACCGCCGTTAAACAGGCTACTCATTACGCTTCCCCTCCTTTGTTGGCAACTACTCATACGGTATGAGCCAAACGGGTGGATTGATTGGACGGACGCCCATGTCCTGCATTTCAGCACCGTCCAATTTGGCTGGCCTGACGCTCGCAAACGCCAAAAAAGCCTGCGCTCCATCAAGAAGCTGCAGGCTTTTTGGATTGGGGGGCAGGCGCCATCCCGTACGGTTTTTGCATGACGGTCTGCCAGAAGGGGATCGTGCGCTGGATCAGCGGACCGGTCAACAGCGCGATCAGCACGGTGCCGATCGACACCGGTCCGCCCAGGGCCGCACCCGCCAACAGGACGGTTACCTCGATGGCGATGCGTACCTTTTGAATGCTCCAGCCCATCCGTTCGTTCATCGCCAGCATGAAACTGTCGCGCGGTCCAGCGCCCAGCCGCGGCGAGATGTACATCCCGATGCCGACGGCCATTATCAGCAAACCGGCGAGCAGCATCAGATACTGTTCCAGCATGGTTTCGGCTGTCGGGACAATGTCCAGCCAGAGAAAAAAGTCGAGAAAACTGCCAAAGCAGACCATATTCAAAAACATGCCAAACGTCGGCTTGATCTTAGCCAGCACATACGAAAGCAGGATGACGATGACCCCTACGATTTGCGTCCAGATGCCGATGGTCAGTCCAAACGTTTTTTGCAGACCGATGTGCAGCACATCCCAGGGCGAGACGCCCAGGTGTGCCTTGATCGTCAGTACGCAGCCAAATGCGCCAATGAACAGCCCCAGCACAAACATGGCGTAGCGAACCGCGAGCGGCCCGCCAAGTCGTTTCCCATACACTCCTGTTCACCTTTCCGTTCTCTCTGTTCTCTGCCGGTTAGCGCCAACCGGCCACCACTTCGTGAAAGATCCCGGCACTGCGGAAGTACGCCTCTGCTTTTGGGCGGTTGATGTAGGTTTCCAGCTCGTTCAGCCGCTCTCCCTCCAGGACGACCTGCCGCTGCCGGTTTTCCTCGTCACGGTACTCCACGATCAGGGACAGGTTCTCCCGCAGACAGTGTTCCCGCAGTTCTTCCGGGGTAGCAAAGGTAACCCGTTTCATGCTCTCCCTCTTTCCTGATGATGATCATTCATTATAGCAGGGATTCGCCGTTTCGCCCACTCCGCCGCGCACTCGTTTTACAGGTAGGCTGGCCAGATCTTCCGCCAACGTCGTATTGGGAAAGACGTCCCTGGCCTCCGCCAAGAGATCGGCCATTGTCAGGTCCCCGTCTTCATTTTCATAGCGCGGGCTGAAGTGGGTGAGGCAGAGCGCCTTCACCCCCGCTTCCCGGGCCAGAAGGGCCGCTTCCCGCGCCGTGGAGTGGCCGCTGCGCACGGCCAGCTCCTTGTCCCGGTAGGCGTACGTCGCCTCGTGAATCAGCAGGTCAGCACCGGCCGCCAATTCCCGGACGGCGCGGCACGGCTGGGTGTCTCCGCTGTAGACCACTTTGCGCCCCGGCTGGACTGGTCCGACAAAATCGCGGCCGTCAAAGACACGACCGTCTGGCAGGGTGATCCGCTCCCCCCGCTTCAACGCCCCGTACAGCGGCCCCTGCGGGATGCCCGCCTGTTCGGCTGCGTCCGCCAGAAACGCGCCGGGGCGATCCTTTTCCACCACCGCATAGGCGTACGCCGGCACCCGGTGCTGCACCCGGCGGCAGGACACCGTGAACGCTTCGTTTTCCCAGATGGTGCCTTCCTCGACGATGTGCACATGAAGCGGGTAATGCAGATGGACGGGACTTACGTCCATCACCGCCTGGATGTAGCGGTCCACGCCCGGCGGCCCGTACAGTTCCACCGCCGATGCTTCGTCGTTGCGCAGCGAGCGGCTGGCCAACAGGCCGATCAAGCCGTACAGGTGATCCCCGTGCAGGTGGGTAATGAAGATTTTTTCCAATTGACTTACTTTTAGCGGGGAACGCAAAATCTGGTGCTGTGTGCCCTCACCGCAGTCAAACAGCCACCACTTGCCTGTTTGAATAAAGCGGAGGGCGATCCCGCTGACGTTTCGACGCGTCGACGGAGCACCCGATCCGGTTCCCAGAAAGGTAATGATCATGCTGCGAGTGGTCTCCTTTTCATTCTGACGTTCAGGTGCCTGTCAGGTTGCTGGGCATTCACCCTTTTTTCCGAGGGCGCATACCCTACATCAAGCAGATTGTTCAGGCACTTGCCTTGTCAGGAGGGATGATGATGAAGCGACTGCTCTCTCTGGGGCTTGCCGCCGGACTGGCGCTGACGGCGCTGTTGACCGGCTGTGCCGACGCCCCGGAAAAAATACGGATCGGGGAAGTAACCCGATCGATCTTTTACGCCCCCCAGTACGTCGCGCTGGAAAAGGGCTTCTTCAAGGAAGAAGGGCTCGACGTGGAACTGACCACCACGTGGGGCGGCGACAAAACCATGACCGCCCTGCTTTCCGGCGGCATTGACGTGGCGCTGGTCGGTTCGGAGACGAGCATTTACGTCGCCCAGCAGGGAGCGGCCGATCCGGTTATCACCTTTGCCCAATTGACGCAGACGGACGGCACCTTCCTCGTCTCGCGCCAAAAAGTGGAACACTTCAGCTTCGACCAACTGAAGGGCAGCGTTTTTCTCGGCCAGCGAAAAGGCGGCATGCCGCAGATGGTCGGCGAGTACGTGCTGAAAAAGCACGGCATTGACCCGCACAACGACCTGCAGTTGATTCAAAACATTGAATTCAAAAACGTCGCGTCCGCTTTTGCCTCGGGGACGGGAGAGTACGTCCAGCTGTTCGAGCCGCAGGCGTCCCAATTCGAGGCAGACGGCATCGGGTACGTCGTCGCTTCGTTCGGCCAGGAAAGCGGCACGGTTCCCTACACCGCGTACATGGCCAAACAAAGCTATCTCGAGAAGCAGAAAGCCGCTATCCAAAAGTTTACCAATGCCATCTACAAAGGGCAACAATGGGTGGCCAGCCACTCTCCCAAAGAGACCGCCCAGGTGATCGCACCCTACTTCCAGGAGGTCAGTCCGGAGATTCTGGAAAGCTCTGTCAAACGCTATCTGGAGCAAGGCTCGTACGCCACCGACCCGATTCTCGACGAATCTGAGTGGAACCTCCTGCAGGAGATCATGGACCAGGCAGGTGAACTGAAACAGCGCGTCGATTACGCCAAGCTGGTCAACACCACGTTTGCCAAAACCGCCAAGGAAGGGAAGTAAGCGATATGAACCAGCTTCTTTCTGAACCGGCCAAAATCGAGCTGCGTCACGTCACCCATCTCTACGTCACGACCACTCGCGCGTTCATGGCGGTCAAAGACATCAACCTGCGCGTGGCGGAAGGCGAGTTCATCTGCCTGATCGGCCCCAGCGGCTGCGGCAAAACGACACTGCTCTCCCTGATCGCCGGGCTGGAAAAACCGACGGCAGGCAAGATTCTGATTGATGGACGGCCGGTGGAGGGCACTTCCCGCCAGGTGGGCTACATGCTGCAGCAGGATTTTCTGTTCAACTGGCGCACGATCGAGGAAAACATCTTCCTCGGCCTGGACATACAAGGCATCCGCAGCCGGGAGACGGAAGCGTACGCCCTGCACCTGCTGGAGGAAATGGAACTGGCCGACGTGCGCAAGGCGTATCCGGCACAGCTTTCCGGGGGGATGAGGCAGCGGGTGGCGCTGGTACGCACACTCGCCTGCCAGCCTGACATCCTGCTGCTGGATGAACCGTTTTCGGCGCTGGACTACCAGACCAAACTGAAGCTGGAGGACCTGATTTTCTCCACGCTGCGCCGCCACAAAAAAACGGCCGTACTGGTGACGCACGACCTGTCCGAGTCAATTGCGATGGGCGACCGGGTGTACATCCTGGCGCGCAATCCCGGACGCATCCGAAGCGAAGTGGCCGTGCCGCCAGCAATCCGCGATGCGCTGCCGTTTGACGCCCGCAATCGTCCCGGGTTTCACGAATTGTTTCACCAGGTGTGGAAAGAGATGGAGGTGGTGACCGATGCAGCCACATGAGATTGAGGCGATCCACCGCAACCATTTGCGACGGATGGCGAAACAGCGCTGCCTGGTCGTCGCCACCCAACTGGCCCTGTTTCTGCTGTTCATCGGCATCTGGGAAGGGCTCGCCCGTGCCAACGCCATCAACGTGCTGATCTTCAGCTACCCGTCCAAAATGTGGCAGTTGTTCTGGTCGATGATCCTGGACGGCAGCCTGCTGCCGCACGTAGCGATAACCGTGGGAGAGACCGTTGTCGGCTTCCTGCTGGGCACGCTGCTCGGCACGCTGCTCGCCACACTGATCTGGTGGTCCCCCTTTCTCTCCCGGGTGCTGGAGCCGTATCTCGTGGTCGGCAACAGCATGCCCAAGGTGGCACTCGGCCCCGTCTTCATCGTCGGTCTGGGGCCCGGCCTGGTCTCCGTAATCGCGATGGGCTGCGCCATCTCCGTCATCATTACCACGATCGTGATCTACACCAGCTTCAAAGAAGTGAATCCCAATTATGTCAAGGTAGTCCAGACGCTGGGCGCCAACAAGCGGCAAACCTTTACGATGGTGATCCTGCCCGCCACGATTCCGACAATTCTCTCCACGCTCAAGGTAAACGTCGGCCTCTCCTGGGTGGGCGTGATCGTCGGCGAATTTCTCGTCTCACAAAAAGGGCTGGGCTATCTGATCATCTACGGCTTTCAGGTGTTTAATTTTACCCTCATGAAGGTAATGAAAATACCTAAATTACACTTACGCGCTGGTGTCCCCTCCAGGTAAGCATTATCAGCCCTTCTGTCCAAGGAATGTCTCCCCATCCTCTCAAAGAATTTTTTCCATGGCCATCACATCAACAAAGTTTCCATCCAATATACCTTGGTTGTGAAACACACCGACTACACGGTACCCGCATTTTCTGTAAAGACCTTGGCCAAGTCCGTTAAACGGAAAGGTAAACAACACGATTTTGTGAAATTTCTGGACGCGCGCTACCTCCTCAAGCCTGTTTAACAGTACCTTCCCGACGCCTTTTCCTCGGTAAGACCGCTCAATATAGATTGATAAGTCAGCGACGCCGTCATAGGCACATCGATTCGAATAACGGTTAAGAGAAGCCCATCCAATGACGGCACCATTCATCTCTGCGACAAGAACGGCGTATCGCCCCTGATGTTCATCAAACCACTTTTTGATGTACGTGTAGTCCTTCTCTTCTGATTCCAAGGTCGCGATTCGGTCAGCAATCCCTTGATTGTAGATCGTGAGGATTGATTCAAGATCTGCCGCACTTGCAGCTCGAATGCAAAGGTTCATGACCGGAATCCCCCTTTTCACAGTCCTCCGACTCATTTGGGCTGCAAACAGAATCTTTTGTATCCTTGACCTCTTCGATTTTTACCTTGCAACAAGAACCCTCTTTTTTTCCAAACAAACCTTTCAAGAATCCCATGTTATATTCCTCCTCAGATAATATAGAATAAAAATCCAGACATGGTGGACATGGTGAACACAGATACAACAAACGCTCCAACTAATCGCTTTTTAAAAATAGAGTGAAGCAGTGTTAACTCTGGCAAGCTTGCTCCCGCAGAACTGATCATAAGCGCCATTACTGGACCAAGAGCCATTCCTTTTGCAATCAAAATTTGCGAAATGGGGATCATTGTCGAGAGTCGAATATAGAGCGGAATACCAATAATGGCTGCGATTGGCACCATCCACCACTTATCTCCACCTATATAGGTCGTAATCCATTCGGTAGGTACAGCACCATGAATGACAGATCCAATCGCAGCACCAATAATGAGATAAGGATAAACCGATTTTATCAGTCCCAATGTTTCGGCGAAGGCAGCTTTCAGGCTAAAGGACTTGCTTGACTCGTTGTATCCAGTCATGACAACTTGTTTAACTTGTGTTTCAAACCCTAATCGTTCCAGGGTAAACCCGATGATCACCGATAACACGGAAGTAATGACAGTATAGGCAATCGCTACTTTTACCCCGAGCATTGTTCCCATGAGGGTAATTATAGTTGGGTCTAACACCGGTGATGCGAAAAGGAACACCATCACAATCCCGAAACGGATTTTTTTGTTTAACAAGTTCACAACCACCGGTATGGTTGAGCAAGAGCAAAATGGTGTAACGAACGCGAATACCAATACCATAAAGGCACCCAGGGCTGTGTTTTTCCCCGCCAAAAAATTTTCAAGCTTTTTATAAGGGATAAAGCTCTGGAGAAAACTGATGGCAAACGAGATCACAATAAACAATACCGTTAACTCTAATGCGATCTATAAAAAACTGTCCAGAACTTCGCGCCACATGTTCACCACCCCTATTTATTTGCATTTTACAAGTATTTTAGAAAGAAAAGTGGGTTTAATCACCCATGGGATTGCAGCATTGCTTGGTTCTAGCCATCGCTTGATTCAACAATTGTAGGGAACGAATCACCGTTTCTTTTTCAAATTGGCTCATATGAGAAAAGATATCCTCATAATACGAGCACATTAGCCTATCAATATAATCATGAATGCGTTTCCCTTTTTCCGTTAAGGAAAGGATATGCACCCTGCGGTCTTCTGCATACGGAGTCTTTTTTACGAGTTCTGCTTCAACCAATGCTTGAACCTGGCGGCTGAATGTCGTGACATCCATTCCTAAAATCTCAGCAATTTGTTGCATGGACGGCTGATGGTTCCGGTTGATTTCGTATATGATGTGGCTTTGCACAACCGATATGTCAATTCCATCTACTGAACAACAGTTTTTATTTAGAAGTCCAATACGCCGAGTCATCGTCTGTAAAATTTCACGTATATTATCCATTTCCTCACCTCTTTACCCATTTATACACGAATTACTTGCAATTAGCAAGTTATTTTTATAAATTCTTTATGTAGAGATTAATTGGTACCTATATACGCAATTGTTGTAAGTGAACACTAATAATATTTTTCTAAAAATCACATCGTTATAATCCGATTTTGCGAAAGGAATGATTAAGGTGCCCCCTATTTATGATTGTATTGTCATCGGTGCCGGTCAGGCTGGTTTAGCGGCTGGTTATCACCTTCAACAACAGCAGCTTAATTTTCTTATTCTCGAAGCTGCTGATAAACCTGCAGGCTCATGGCCACAGTATTATGACAGCCTTACCTTGTTCTCCCCTGCTCGCTACTCCTCCCTTCCCGGGCTGCCGTTTCCAGGAGATCCCACTCGCTATCCTGTCCGAGATGAAGTCGTATCGTATTTGATACATTACGCCCAATATTTTAACTTGCCTATTCGGACCAATACCTCAGTTACTGATATTCAAAAGGAGAAACATTTGTTTTTGCTCGCAACTGGATCGGGGGAATTATTCCAAGCAAAAAATGTAATCGCTGCTACGGGCGGATTTAGTCGTCCATTTATCCCTCATATTCTTGGGATTGAACATTTTCAGGGGACCACTCTTCATTCCAAGGATTATAAAAACCCCTTTCCCTTTCAAAACCAACGAATTGTAGTGGTCGGGGCAGGTAACTCAGCGGTCCAAATTGCAGTCGAGTTGGCAGCACATGCAGACGTTACCATTGCCACACGCTCGCCCATTCTCTTTAAGCCACAGGTAATTATCGGTAAGGATGTTCATTTCTGGGTCACGGTGCTTGGGATCGACCAAACTGGTTTTGGAAAATGGCTGCTTCAGTCAAAACCAGAGGGTGTCCTGGATACGGGGAAATACCAGAAAGCCATCGAGAATCAAAAGCCAAGTCGGAAGGAGATGTTTGTCCAATTTACGAAAGATGGCGTTATTTGGTCAGACGGTACGGAAGAACATGTTGATACCGTCATCTTCGCCACCGGTTATCGTCCGAACGTCAATTACCTTTCCTCTCTTCATGCTTTGGACAAAGATGGCTCCCCTTTGCATCATAAGGGCGTCAGTACAACTGTAAAAGGTCTGTATTATGTTGGACTCCCTTGGCAACGCTCTTTGGCATCAGCGACACTTCGTGGGGTTGGGAAAGATGCGAAATATGTGATCAATCATATGAGGAATACCTAGCTATATGTTCTTTCTAAAGTAAACGACCATGAATCGCATGGTCGTTTACGAATGCCCCTACTTCCTAGATACCTTCAGCAAGAAATTTTTCAATGCGAGCTTTGATGGAATCACGTACAGTACGGTATCGAGTCATAATTTCTTGTTCGGTTCCTGTTGCTTTCGCAGGATTGTCAAAACCCCAATGCCATTTCACGATGTTTTTATTGGAAATAACAGGGCAATGTTCATCTGCATACACGAGTGGTTTTTTATCCATGATCTATTCTCCTTTTGTATTGTTTGTATTGTTGAAATATCTCTTATGAAACCAAAGCGTAACGTTTACTACTTCAATCATGACTGACACTTCTGCCAAGGGACCGATAATGGCTGCAAACGCTGCACCCGAATGAATCCCGAACACCCCTAAAAAATGAAGGAGGCTCGTCGCCCCCTGTTTATCCAAACATCGGTTCGTCAAAATGAACATTGCGCGTTGCTACAATTCGAACATGGTCATCATTCTTGGTAACACTCGGACCGTCAGCGTAAATTTCTTGAAACAGCTTTTCATCGGGTTTCGCATATTTTTTCCTGGCCTCCATGGCAGCCTGGACCGCAGCTTTTCTTTTTAATGTAATCGCAAAGTCGGATGGTGAATGAACGACGAACGCTCTGACCTTTCTGCCAATCTTAGTAAATTTGCGCGGGTTGTTGTTCAACATATGCTTCAACTCCCCTTTCCAGAAACGTATTTAACGAACTGAGGATTGCTTGGTTTTCCTTTTCAATAAACTGTTCCAGCAGCGCATCGTATCGTTCTTCAGGCACTTGTCTATTGATAAGCAAATGGACGGTCACCACAAACGTTTTTGCAATCGGAATACAGATGATATATTCGTATTCACCGCGAACCGTATTTTGTTCTTTAAAAGCCATGATGGATTTGTTGGACAAGAAGGACTCAACAACCCAACTCTTATCCTCCGGGAACCTCTCATTATGATCCAAGCTGTACCGTTTTCCTTCATCTACGTCTCTGGCGTGACCGATTTGTACCAGTTCATCTTCAACGAGGGAAAATAGAGTTGCCGCTGATGGGCTGAATCCGTCGGGAGTTGAACAGGAACCAAGAAAGTTCTCCATGACCCGATTGTATTTAATCGCCGTGTGATTGCTGTGTTTTACCAACGAGTAAAGAAAATTGACTTGAGCGGTGAGGCGTTTGTTTTTTTCCATTATATCACGCGAATCCTGTCTGCGGCCGAGCCTGTTGATAATTTCACTGAGTTGATAGGCAAACACACTGACGGCTGACATTGCGTTATCGTCGTCTCGATCAATCTCGTATTCACCTGGAGTAATGCCAAACAAGTCCGTGGGAATGCGGAAGTCTGCAAGTCCTCTTGGCTTGACGAAGAAAGCACGGTCAGCACCAAGTTTTCCAATGGAAAGTCCAAGTTCAAAAATCACATTGTCCCGTGCTGCTGTCAGTTCCGCCCCCCGCAGATATGTACGATCGTCCGGAGAGAAAATAAATACGGCAAAATCTGTCGCATCGAGGTGATTCAACAGACTTTGTAACGCTGTTTGATTTAGTTGAAATATCCCATGTGACCAGATTGTGACCTGGGCTTCATGTGTCAGTGAAGCATGGAGCGCTCGTGCCAGTCGGTGTCCCTCTGCGGAAGAGCCAATGAAAACTCTGGGTTTTACCGCAACATTCATGGTACGCCCCCTCTCACACCGAAAATGAACGTCATCTCAATTGGTAAATTTCCGTCTATTTTCTACATTATTCAGCCGTTCGCCATCCGTATACCTTTTTCGTGCCGATTCTTTTCCTCCACTGTGTCAGCTTCAAAAACCACGCTCTTACCCCAAGGCATTTCCACCTCTTTCCATTTTCGCATATTGGATGCAGAACATTGCCAGACAACTGCTATGCGTTTTGGTTCTTTTTACTATCGGGATAAAGAGCCATTGGAGGTAACGATTCAATGGCTGCTTCCGTATTTGTAAGCGCGGGAACGCCTTGTTCCACAAAAAAACAACAAAAATATATCTTTTTACGGCATTTTTTTATTGAAAAACGATAAATTGAGTGGTAAAGTCAAAGCGAATTCAGCAAAGTGAGGGGTTTTTTATGAGACGAGGAACAACACTCTTTTTAAAGGGAGCTGTTATTCTGATTGGAATGCCAGTTCTCGCCATGTGCCTGTTTTTGGTGCCTGAGATCGCCAATTACGCAGCTGAATTGTATCCGAATATCGCGATGATGAAATATCTCGTTTTTATCCTTTTGTATGCAACAGCGATCCCTTTTTACGTTGCGCTGTATCAAGCGTTTAAACTTTTAAGCTATATTGACCAAAATAAAGCCTTCTCAGAATTATCTGTAGTCGCTTTACAGAAAATCAAATACTGTGCCATTACCATCAGTATTTTGTACATGGCAGGCATGCCGCTTCTCTATCTGATGGCTGAAGCTGACGACGCCCCAGGCATCATCGTCATCGGATTGGTCCTGATATTTGCCTCCATGGTGATCGGCGTTTTTGCTGCGGTTCTCCAAAAGCTGTTGCAGGAGGCTATCGAAATCAA
The DNA here is from genome assembly GCF_013096935.1 of Brevibacillus sp. MCWH. Lineage (NCBI taxonomy): Bacteria > Bacillati > Bacillota > Bacilli > Caryophanales > Paenibacillaceae > Brevibacillus > Brevibacillus sp. MCWH. The sequence goes on from NZ_SDLF01000007.1 coordinate 184,691, forward strand.
AGCAGAAAATGATTTGACGGTCTGAGGTGAGTAACGTGGCGATTATTATCAATATTGACGTGATGCTGGCCAAGCGGAAAATGAGCGTTACAGAACTATCGGAAAAGATCGGAATTACAATGGCCAATCTTTCCATATTGAAAAACGGAAAGGCAAAAGCAATTCGATTATCAACTTTGGATGCGATTTGCAAGGCGTTGGATTGTCAGCCTGGAGACATTTTAGAGTATAAAAGCGACGAAAACACGTAAGGTTCTAAAGAGAATCAACATAACCGTTTGTGAATCTGCGTAGAAGGTGAACAATTTGAAACGACGATTATTCCATGCCATGCAGCAGCTGGTACGCTTCGGCTGGCAGCAGGCGCTGTCCTGTGTCTTTCCTGTGGTCATCTTTGCCTCACTGGCTCTGACAAAGTTCATTCACCTTCCCTGGCTGCCCCGTTACGACTGGCTGCTAATCATCTGCCTGGCCATGCAGGTATGGATGCTGCGCTCCGGTCTGGAAACACGCGACGAGCTGAAGGTGATCACCGTCTTCCACTTGATCGGTTTGGCGCTGGAACTGTTCAAGGTGCGCATGGGGTCCTGGTCGTACCCGGAAGAAGGCTGGACGAAGGTGTACGGAGTCCCTCTCTACAGCGGATTTATGTATGCCAGCGTGGCCAGCTACCTGTGCCAGGCCTGGCGACGCCTGAAGGTAGAACTGGTTCGTTGGCCTTCTCTCTGGTTGGTTGCCCCGCTTGCCGCTGCAATCTACCTGAATTTCTTCACCCACCATTTTTGGGTTGACATTCGCTGGTGGCTGGCTGGCTTGGTGCTGGTCGTCTTTAGCCGAACCTGGGTTACCTATGAGGTCGGCCGTCATCGCTACCGGATGCCGCTTATCCTCTCCTTCGTGCTGATCGGCTTCTTCATCTGGATTGCGGAGAACGTCGCCACCTTTTTTAGCGCGTGGGAATACCCGAATCAAGCCGACAGCTGGCGTCTCGTCCATGTAGGTAAGGTCAGTTCCTGGGTTCTGCTTGTCATCGTCAGCTTTCTAATCGTCGCCTCGTTGAAACAAATCAAGGAAAAGCGAACTGAGAATGGAAAAGACAGCGGCACCCCCACTCGTCAGGAGATGTAAGCGAAAAGAGGATGAGAGAGCGCATTTGCTCCTCATCCTCTTTTTGTACTTCGAGATTCTCTCACTCGTATCGCTCTTTCCTGCTGGAAAAGTAACGAAAGCAGGCAAACTTTTTAATTTGCTGCAGAAATACGGTAAAGGCGACATTGCAGATGCAGTAGCAGGAATGGGAAAGGTTTTAAAGCATAATAGCAAGGCTGTTTTAATGGAAGGAACCTCTAGTAATGGATGGAAGCATATTGTAGAAAATCACATAACCGGAAAATCAGGCAAGACATTGTTTCCAAAACATATGGGCGAAGGAGAGATTAAAAATTTAATCATGGAAAGTAAAGTGTAGAAAAAGGGAAAGTTAAGACAAAACATTCCGATGGAACAATAGTGTATGTATATAATCCTAATAAATATGGTATTAGTGAAATGCTCACTGTTATAAATGAAAATGGGATTATCCGAACCTCCTACCCAACAAAAGGAAGTAGCGTAGTAACAAAAAAAAAAAGGAAGCGAGGCGAGAGCTATGTCTCTAAAAATTGTATTGGTAGACGGGGACGGCGATTGGAAAGAAACACTTAAAAGCGGCGATCTTGATAGTTTTTTTAGTTGTGAGATGTACATGACTGTTGATAATGGCAGCGAACAACTGACCATCAATACCGCTACTCTTTACGGCACAGCGTTGATAAGCATGACCGATGGCATAATTAACATGCTCACCAATAAAGATAAACAGACATTTCATATTCTCGGCTTTGGTTCTGTTCACGATTACTATTTTCATATGAAAGGACCTGAAATCAAAATCGAAGCCGTAAATGTTACAAATGATCAGGTAGAACACTTTCTTTTTTACGACAAACTGACATTCGCTCGTGATCTCGTAACAACCTTGCAGAATCATTTACAGGAGATTGCGCACATTAACCCCCGAATCAAAGAACAAAAAAGATATCACCTCCTGGAACACGGAGTGTCTGTACTCAACTCCATACTTGAAAGGTATTAGGGGAGCTTCATCAGGAAAGGAAGGGGCGCTGGCCGTTTGCTGGTCGCCCCTTTTCTGATTGTTGCCAATGACCAAAACAAAAAGAGCTATTATATTAATAGCTCTTTTGAGGATTATGTTCATGTATTACCACCAAATCCTCTCGCGGTCCAGTTTAGGTAACTTGGTATAACGATAGCCGACCAAAGCGGTATTCGTGTCCTTATTTTTCACAGAAACTAAAATCCTTTGTACATCGGCTATGGGGTGCTTGAGATAACCTTTCTCTAATGTGTCAAGATACTGATTCGATTTGGTGACTATAAAAAACTTCGCTTCCAATTCCTTTCTAGTCTTCGGTGCAGTTACTGTGTCAAGATCAAAAGAAAGTTCCTCAAAAAAATCAAGCGAAAATTCCCCAGTAAGAGAAAGAGAATACTCAAATGCCTCTTAGGTGGTAATATAGACAAGACTACCCACTTGTGTTGTTCCCATCCC
>NZ_SDLF01000080.1:0-713 GCF_013096935.1 Brevibacillus sp. MCWH
GTGCAGTATATTACTCTCAAGATGATCCTAGATGGGCTAATAAAGACTTTACTTCTACAAATTCTAAAGGTAAGAAATCTAAGTTTAAAAAAGCAGGATGTGGTCCAACTTCTGCTGCTATGATTGTTTCATCGTTAACAGGTAGACAAGTAGACCCTATGCAAGCTTATGAGTTTGCTAATAGAAATGGGTATACTGACCCTGAATTAGGAACTAGGTCGGATTTCTTTAAAGACTTTGCAAGCGTACACGGTGTCGAAATAAACGAGAGGAAAGGTAAAGAAGGAATCATTGAACAGTTAAAACAAAGAAAAATGGTTATTCTACGTGGAGAAGGAATCGGACCGTTTACTAAATCAGGTCATTATGTAGTTGCTACAGGAATTACTAAAGACGGTAAGATTTTAATAAATGATCCTTTAAATAAGAAAAGAAGTAAAGCATATTCACCTTCTGTAATTAATAAAGTTACAAGTCATTATGTTGCTAAATCACCTTCTATGTTTGATACACAAAATAAAATGTTCGGATTTACAGAATACGGATCAGGGAATATTAGAATAAAAGATATTTATGGAAATGCAAGAATTACTGGTGATTATGGATGCAGAAGCGATCCATTTACAGTAACAAGAAAAATGCTTTGTGGTATTGACCTAGTATATGTATATGGTACACCTATTAATAGTTTCCCTATGGGCACAGGAGTATAT
>NZ_SDLF01000081.1:0-706 GCF_013096935.1 Brevibacillus sp. MCWH
ATATGAGATTTCTCAATATAATCATGTAAATCATAATGTTTTACTTCTCTAACAGGAACACCATCAACTAAAATTACATTTTTGTCGTTAAATTTTCTAGAGTGGAAAACTCTCATGATAGGATTATCATTTATCTTATCTAAAGACTTACTAAATTTATTCAATACTAGCTTTTTACCTTCATCATTGTAAGTATAATAGTTTCCTTTTTCGTCTTTTTCAAATAGTTTTACATAGACGAGACGATTCGGGTTGAAACAATACTTAGGTAAAAGCTGGTCAGGAAAATCTGAATTGATAGCTTCAATAGCATGTAATACAGCTTTCTCAAACTTAGGATTTTCTTTAATAAATTCTTCTTTCTCCAATGAAGTAAAAGAGTTGATTAACTTAACTTCTACATAGTTTCTTTCAATAACATAATCGGATTTAGTATCCATAATCTCAATCACTTTATAGTTAATAACTTTATTTTCAATATATGCAATGAAGATATAAAATCCGTTTTCAACTAAAACTTTAGCTAGTTCATAAGCATCAAACTCGTCTCTTTCACAATCGTTTGTTTCAACTGCAAAAGGTTTAGAACCATCGTATTTTGTAGCAAAGTGTAAAGTTCTTCCGTCGTAAAATCCTTCTTTCATGTAACAGTTTTTATTACCTTTATATTCTTCATATGAAATGATTTGACTAATGTAGTATTTAT
>NZ_SDLF01000082.1:0-694 GCF_013096935.1 Brevibacillus sp. MCWH
GGGTAAAGGTAAATTACTTCCTAACGCAACTATCGTTATTTCAATGGAGGAAGCTGAATATATTAGAAGTCAATTCGGATATGATTTAATGGATGAATCTTTAGTTAGAAAGATTATGGATACTTATTTCTTATTAGGATTTGTAATTGTGGACAATTCATCACAAATCGTTCATTTCCTATTTGATGGAATTACTAACTATCAATCAGTAACATTCTCTGGATTGGAGACTGGTACTAGAAAAGACAATGAATTAAAAGAAATTCTTAAACTAGTACAAAGAATTTAATTTATTTTTTTGGAGGTGTTTTAAATGTATATTTCACCAGCAGTAAAAATTGTATTAGAAAACGCAAAGACTTTCTCGGAAAGAAACGAAGTAGTTGAACTTTTACTAGAAAATAAAAACCCTTACGTTTCTAATACTTTAGTTACTAACTTATATAAGTCTGTACTAGATAAATCTTATATTGATTTTGGAAATATTCCCGAATCTAAAGGTGATTTAACAAAATATGAAGGGTACAAAAATATGATGGAAGTGATTTCTATCGTTAAAGAATTATCTGAGAAGTATGATACGAAGATTCCAGAACTAAACATTGTCGAAACTACTATTGAAAACATCATTACTTACCGAGATATTTTTGAAAAAGGATTTAAGATGAATAAATCTTTCATTATTCTTCAATAT
>NZ_SDLF01000083.1:0-682 GCF_013096935.1 Brevibacillus sp. MCWH
TGCTTTCTTACATTTTCTTTCAATAATTCTACTGGCAAGTCAGCTAGTAGTAAATCTAACTCTGTTTCTGAAAAAAGATCATAATTTTCTTTATCAAAAAACATATCTTTTCATCTCCTCCCAATTCTTATAAAAGGAATAATTTACTATCTAAAGACTTGTTAGCATATTAATTAAAAAGAATATGATGGGAGCCCCATCATATTCTTAACTATTCAATTCATCAAATAAGCTTAGTGAAATATTAACACCGTGGGTTCTATCATCATCAAAGTTCTCCACTTTATTTATAGGATTTAAAACTTCGTCTACTAAACTCATCTCTCTTCTAGCTCTTTCAATCTCATTTCTTATATGGGCTGTATAATCATCTATAGTTTTTACAGGAATAAACTGGTCTTTCATTTCTTCAGGAAGATATTCAATAATATCATCATAGACTAAACCTTTGTTTCTATTCTCTTCATCAGGTACAGAACCTCTAACAAAACCAAATCTATGAAGATTTTTACCGTGATAATATACATAAAGAGCTATTAAATATGAGAATAGTGAGTCGTCATGGAAACCCGGACCGTGTTCAATTTTACCATTTTTCTTTCTAACGAGAGTCATAAGGTCATTTGTAATGTTTTCTGTAACAAATTTGTCTTTATATTCTTTAACATGTGTTTCTAAAATA
>NZ_SDLF01000084.1:0-651 GCF_013096935.1 Brevibacillus sp. MCWH
CTACTTTGTTAAGAAAAAGAAACCAAGAATAATTATAAATCGAAATCCTACGATTAACTATGGTTCTCTTCTTTTAATGAAAGTAGTTGAAGTTAAAAAAGAGTATAAGGATGACTACACTATGTCACTACCTATTCAAATTTTGCGAGTGCTTAACGCAGACTTCGACGGATACGTTTTAAACATCATTTCTCTTAAAAGTAAGAAATTTATTAAAGCATTTGATAAAAACTTTAATCCTAGAAAGAATATGTTTATATCGAGAAATGATGGTTTATTTAACGATGACTTTAACTTATTTAAAGACCAAATTATAGGCTTGTATGAGTTTAATAACATTTGACCATAATGAGAGAATAAATCTCTCATTATGGTTCTCTTTTTTAGTTTATCGTCAATATACATAAACAATATAATGGATAAAAGAAAGAGTCGTGGTAGTGAGGGGAGCTTTTATGTATATCGGACTTGTTACATATAAAAAAGACATTGTTGAATCATTAATAATAGAAGCGGAAAACGCTGATGAAGCAGTGGAAAAATTAGCTGACTATGTATATAAGAATTATAACAAAAATAACGAAGGTGAATTTTATTCGGGATTAGTCATAGAGACTAAAAAGCTTAAAAAGATTTGAAAAAAATAGAGGA
>NZ_SDLF01000085.1:0-647 GCF_013096935.1 Brevibacillus sp. MCWH
TTCGTCTATAAAAATAAAGGTTTTGGAGCTAGATTTTCAACAGAAGAAGTTAAAGAAACAAATCGTATGGCAGGAGGTATTAAATCTATTGAATTAACAGAAGATGAATTTATTATAGGTATGGACATTGTGAATCCTTCAGACAAATTTATCTTTTGTTTAACTGATAAAGGTACAGGAAAGAAATGTACATTAGATAATTTTAAAACAATGACTAGAGGCTCTAAACCTTTAAGAATTATATCATTAGAAGAGAATGAATCTATTTCCTTAATTCGTACAGTTAAAGGAACTGAAAAGTTTAAAGTATTTCTAAAATCTACAATTGAAGAAATTGATATGAAAGAAGTTGTGGAACTACCTAGACTTTCTAAAGGAAAAAAATTACTACCTGTTCCTAAAGGAGAAGTAATCGTAGATATTAAAGAAGTTAAGTAAATAAATTAAAAATGGCGGGATAAAATAGTTCTCTCGCCTATTTTTTTATATTGATAAACCTTCCCACCCCTCCTCTTTTCATAAAGAACAAATTTATAAAAGTAAAGGGTGGAGAGGAAGGTAAAAAATTATGGCTGAATGGTTTAAAAAAGCACAGGAGCTTAAGTCTAAAGGACTTAACCTCAAACAAATTAGTGAACAACTGGGAA
>NZ_SDLF01000086.1:0-645 GCF_013096935.1 Brevibacillus sp. MCWH
AAGGCCTGCCCATTCATCAACCGAAGCGGAAGACAATGAGCATCGCATGGAGGGATGGGCCAAGCGAGCTCCTTTGACGACCGGCTCAGCGGAAAAACGAAGACGCGGGGACCAACAGGGGACACAAGTCTCACTTCCTCGAAATACCCAGATGTTTGTCCCCTGCCCGCGTCTCGTTTTGGAGCGGACTTCATCCGCTTCTTTGCTGGGCGTCAAGCGAGCGAGCGGGGCCGATCTCCCATGCGCCGCGGACTTTGTCTACACGCTGAGTCCGGATTCCCGGACTCAGACTAAAGACAAACGGTTCATTGAGTTAGCGTCCACAAAAAATGATTTCCAGGCCGGAAGGCCTGCCCATTCATCAACCGAAGCGGAAGACAATGAGCATCGCATGGAGGGATGGGCCAAGCGAGCTCCTTTGACGACCGGCTCAGCGGAAAAACGAAGACGCGGGGACCAACAGGGGACACAAGTCTCACTTCCTCGAAATACCCAGATGTTTGTCCCCTGCCCGCGTCTCGTTTTGGAGCGGACTTCATCCGCTTCTTTGCTGGGCGTCAAGCGAGCGAGCGGGGCCGATCTCCCATGCGCCGCGGACTTTGTCTACACGCTGAGTCCGGATTCCCGGACTCAGACTAAAGACAA
>NZ_SDLF01000087.1:0-640 GCF_013096935.1 Brevibacillus sp. MCWH
ATGTGTGAAGTTTGGACAGTATCTACTAGAAAAGGTGGGGTCTTGAAAACGACGCTATGTGTAAACATAGCGGGCGTATTAAGTAAAAAAGGAAAAGTCCTTATAGTTGATCTGGATGCTCAAGGTAATGTCGCTTTATCTTTCGGCATTAATCCAGATAAAGTAAAATTAACTATAAGAGACTTGCTTACAAGAGGAGTTGATGCTGAAAAGTGTATAATTAATGTCTATGAAAACATAGACATTATAGCGTCAAACGATGATATGAATGATTTCGAGTTCGAAGTCATTCCGGATAGGGTTAAATATCCAGACCCATTCATATTGTTAAAAGACAAACTAGAGAATTTAAAAAATATGTACGATTACATCATAATAGACACCCCACCTAACTTTGGACTAATACAAGCAAATGCTCTTATGTTTGCTGATAAAGTATTAGTTCCTTATCAGCCCGAAAAATATTCTATGAGGGCACTTGTCAAAATAGTAGATACTGTCAGATTATTTAAAAGAAATTACAACCCCAATTTAAAGTTGTCAGGGGTTGTAGCAACAATGGTTGACATGCGAACAAGTCTCCATTGTGAAATTATGGAAGCTACTAGAAAATTTAGTAGAGAAAAAAATATTCCTCTAC
>NZ_SDLF01000088.1:0-639 GCF_013096935.1 Brevibacillus sp. MCWH
ACCCTACCTTCACCCTGGACATGGGTAGATCACCTGGTTTCGGGTCTACGACCTCGTACTATACGCCCTATTCAGACTCGCTTTCGCTACGGCTCCGTCTTTTCGACTTAACCTCGCACGAGATCGTAACTCGCCGGTTCATTCTACAAAAGGCACGCCATCACCCATAAACGGGCTCTGACTACTTGTAGGCACACGGTTTCAGGTTCTCTTTCACTCCCCTCCCGGGGTGCTTTTCACCTTTCCCTCACGGTACTGGTTCACTATCGGTCACTAGGGAGTATTTAGCCTTGGGAGATGGTCCTCCCTGCTTCCGACGGGATTCCTCGTGTCCCGCCGTACTCAGGATCCACTCAGGAGGGAACGAAGTTTCGACTACAGGGCTGTTACCTCCTCTGGCGGGCCTTTCCAGACCGCTTCATCTACTCCGTTCCTTTGTCACTCCGTATTGAGTGTCCTACAACCCCAAGAGGCAAGCCTCTTGGTTTGGGCTGTTCCCGTTTCGCTCGCCGCTACTCAGGGAATCGCTTTTGCTTTCTTCTCCTCCGGGTACTTAGATGTTTCAGTTCCCCGGGTATGCCCTCCATACGCTATGGATTCACGTATGGATACTGTCCCATTACGGACAGTGGGTTCCCC
>NZ_SDLF01000089.1:0-636 GCF_013096935.1 Brevibacillus sp. MCWH
AAAGGGTGTGTTAAAAGGGCAACATATCCGTCCCCACGAAATCCAAGTGTTCGTGTTCGGCAATATTTATGGATGGGTGCATAAAGAAACGGATTATCGACGTTTCAAAAAGGCGTATTGGCAAGTGGGGAGGAAAAATGCAAAGTCACAAAGCCTTGCATGCGTAGCGTCTTATGAAGCTATGGCCTTCGGTGAGAACATGTCTGAAGTATATATAGGTGCTACTAAGACAGAACAGGCAAGAATCGTCTGGAACGAAACCGAAGCCATGTTAGCTGGATGTCATGAGTTGAAAGGGAAGTATGAAGTAAAATATGGTGCCATTCATCATCCGAAAAGTCGTTCAATCATTCGACCACTATCTAAAGAAGACAGGAAAACGGGCGATGGACTAAATCCACAGTGCGGTATTATTGACGAGTATCACGCGCATGAAACAGATGAAATTTATAACATTATTGATTCTGGTATGATTGCACGCGCGCAGCCGTTGCTGATGATTATTACAACAGCTGGTGTGAACTTGAATAACCCGTGCTATCGGAGTGAATATCAATATGTTTCGAAGCTTTTAGATCCGAATAGCCCTGTCGAAAACGAACGATACTTCGCAATGGTCAACGAACTAGATAAGGA